>JAGBBE010000013.1 GCA_017938645.1 Clostridia bacterium | reverse complement strand
TAACCAGATGGAATCCCTCGACGGCCGTCAGAAGCTGAAGGTGCTTCTGGCGCAGGCGCTGTTCGGCCATCCCTCCATCATCCTGCTGGACGAGCCCACCAACGGTCCGGACGTGGAATCCACCGTGTGGCTGGAGGACTTCCTGGTGGACTGCGACGCCATCGTCATCGAGGTCAGCCATGACCGTCACTTCCTCAACGCAGTCTGCACCAACATCGTGGACGTCGACCACCAGGCCTGCCGCATGTACGCCGGCAACTACGACTTCTGGTACGAAACCTCCGCCATGATGCAGACCCTCATGCGCAACCAGAACAAGAAGCGCGAAGAGAAAATCCGCGACCTGCAGGAGTTCATCCGCCGCTTCGCCGCCAACAAATCGAAGTCCCGCCAGGCCACCAGCCGCAAGAAGGTGCTCGACAGCCTGCAGCTGGAGCAGATTCCCGCCTCCAGCCGCAAGTATCCCTTTGTCGGCTTTGAGCCCGAGCGAGAGGCCGGCAAGGACATCCTCACCGTGGACGGCCTCAGCAAGACCATCGACGGCGTGAAAGTGCTGGATAATGTGTCCTTCACCGTGAAGAAGGGCGACAAGATCGCCTTCGTCGGCGACAACGAAGCCGGCGTGACGGCGCTGATGCGCATCCTCGTGGGCGAGCTCAACCCCGATGAAGGCAGCTTCAAGTGGGGCGTGACCATTACCCAGAGCTACTTCCCCAAGGACAACACCCGCTTCTTCGAAGGCTTCGACGGCGACCTCATCGAGTGGCTGGCCCAGTTCTCCTTCGATACCACCGAAACCTATCTGCGCGGCTTCCTGGGCCGCATGCTCTTTAGCGGCGACGACGTCTACAAGCCCGCCAAGGTCCTCTCCGGCGGCGAGAAGGTGCGCTGCATGCTCAGCCGCCTCATGCTCTCCAAGGCCAATGCGCTGCTTCTGGACCAGCCCACCGACCACCTCGACCTCGAAAGCATCACCGCCCTGTCCAACGGCCTGCAGGCCTACCCGGGCAACCTGTTCTTTGCCGTGCATGACCACCAGTTCATCGATGAAGTGGCCAACCGCATCATCGAGTTCCCGCTGGAAAAGGGCGGCATCCTCGACTACGAAGGCAGCTACGACGACTTTGTGGAGTGGAAGAAGGAACGCGTATGAGCGATGTAAAGCCCGGCGTCTACCGCCATTTCAAGGGCAACCGCTACGAGGTAATCGCAGTCGCCACCCATTCCGAAACACTGGAGCCCATGGTCGTCTACCGTGCGCTCTACGGTGAGGGCGGCGTGTGGGTGCGTCCGCTGTCCATGTGGAACGAGCAAGTGGAGCGGGACGGCTACTGCGGGCCGAGATTCATCGCAGAGAAATAATGCTTTTTTTCAGCCGCTGCGCCGATTTACGGTGCAGCGGCTTTTTCAAAAAAAGATTGACAAATTGCATTTCCTGTTTTACATTGAATCTGTGTTCGGTACAAAAAATGGCGTCTATGCGGCGCCTCTATGAATGGGGGGGGTTCCTCATAGTTATGAAACGTTTGATTCTGACTCTTGTCGCTGCGTTGGCACTGTGCCTGCTGGTCGGCGCGGCTGCGGCCGCTCCTGCTCCGGAAAGTGATTTTACCTTTGATTCCATCACCGGCACCATTACAAAATACACCGGCACGGCTGCAGACGTGGAGGTGCCCGCAAGCATTGGCGGCGTGACTGTAAAGGCTATTGGAGACGATGCCTTTACAAATAATACTGCTCTGGAGAAAGTAAGCCTCCCTTCCAGTGTTGCCAGTATTGGAGAGGACGCCTTTTGGAGCTGCAGTTCGCTGAAGCGCATTGACATTCCCGGTACACTCACCTATCTGGGCAGTCATGCATTTTACGGTTGTCAGATCAAGAACTTCGACCTTACCGTGGATATGGATACGTTTGAAAATGGCGTATTTTTCAAAAGCGGCATAGAGACGCTCGTTATCCAAGGGCGTTTGAACGAAGTGCCCAATGATTTCCTTCATGCTGTCGGTACATGTGAACACGTACGTTCCGTTACTCTGCCCGAAGGCGTTACACGGATCGGCTCAACCGCTTTTTCAGATACCGCCATGACGTCCTTCACCATTCCCAGCACTGTAACCACCATTGGAGAAGGGGCTTTCGCCCAATCAACGCTCCGGAGCATTACCATTCCTTCTTCTGTTCGAACGATTGAGGGAAGTGCTTTTTCCTGTCCGAATCTTACGAGCGTAGTGTTTTCTGAAGGGCTGGAAACCATTGGCCTGCAGGCGTTTTTTTACGCTCCTCTTGAAACGGTAACCTTTCCTGCCAGCCTGGCTTCATTGGCAGCAAATGTATTTAGTTCATCCTCTCTGAAAAGCGTCACCTTCAAGGGGGTTCCCGCCTCGGTATCCAAAGATGCATTTATATGGTGTAACAATCTGGAAGCCATCCATGTGCCCTGCAGCTGGAATCAGTGTGAGGCGTTTTCCTTTATCAATTCCCCCGACCTTGCCGTAACCCGGCAGCACGCCTACGGCGACTGGTACTCCGACAATGGCCAGGAACGCAGAGACTGCCTCAACAACTGCGGCGCCTACGAAACCCGTCCCCTGCCCGCTGCTCCTCAGGCCACCGCACCCAAAACCGGCGATGAAGCCAACCTCGGCCTGTGGCTTGCTCTCATTTGCCTGAGCGTGAGCGGCATGATGATTCTCCTGCGCAAAAAGCAGCACGTCTGAGAAATCCATTTCAAACCCTTCTCCGATTATGTGGAGAAGGGTTTGATCTTTTCCGTAAAAGAATATTTACTCCCATCAGGAATTATTGTATAATAACCATAGATTGTTAAAAAACTATCAATCTCGAAAGGAGCAATCCCCATGAAAAGAATCGTATCTCTGGTTCTGTGCCTGTGCATGCTGATGAGCATGGCGGTACTGCCTGCCTATGCGGAAACCTACACCGGTTCCGGCAAGGGCATGGGCGCCAATCCCGTCGTACTGGAAGTAGCCATTGAAGACGGCGCGATCAAGGCCATCACCGTTGTTTCCCACGAGGAAACCCCCGGCCTGTCCGATCCCGCTTTCGAGGCCGTTCCCGCTGCCATCATCGAAAAGCAGTCTCTGGCCGTTGACGCCGTGTCCGGCGCGACCCTGACCAGCAACGCCATTCTGGCCGCTGTGGAAGAAGCCGCCGCTCAGGCCGGTCTGGACGTGGAAGCCCTGAAGGCTCCCGCTGCCGCCGAGACCACCGCCAAGGCCGAAACCGAGCAGACCGCCGACGTGGTCGTGGTTGGCGCCGGTATTGCCGGTCTGACCGCTGCTCTGTCCGCCAAGGAAAACGGCGCTGACGTTATCATCATCGACAAGATGGCCGTGCCCGGCGGCACCACTCTGCTGGCCGGCGGCATCCTGGTGAGTGTTGACTCCGAGCTGTTCGAGGACGACGCCATGGAAGCCGACAACCTCGACTCCATGCTGGCCTACTGGAAGGCCCGTCAGGAGAAGAGCGGCGTGGAAAGCGGCTATCCCGACTGGGACCGCCTCACCGGCGTGCTGGCTGACACCGGCAAGACCGTTGACTGGCTGGTCGAGAACGACGTTGCTTTCGATCCCGCTCCCTACGCCATGTCCACCGCCTATCCCATGGCTCTGGCCAACGGCGGCGGCTCCGGCCTGATTGCAATGCTGAAGGACTCCGTTGAAGCCCGCGGCGTGAAGGTCATCCTCGAGTGCAAGGCTACCGGTCTTGTGCAGGACGAAACCGGCGCTGTGATTGGCGTGAAGGCCGAGACCGCCGATGAAATCATCACCTTCAAGGCCGACTCCGTGGTCATGGCCACCGGCGGCATCTCCCAGAACGAAGAACTCGTGGCCAAGTACAGCCCCAAGCTGCACCGCGCGGGTCTGGTGCCCACCAGCTCCGTCAGCCACACCGGCGAGGGCTTCCTGATGGCTCTGGAAGCCGGCGCAGGCACCTTCGACGTGTTCGCCACCCCCCTGTTCAACACCACCTTCGATCCCGCTCTGAGTGACGCCACCGGTCTTGCCATCTATGCGCAGCTGGGCGTGAACGCTGACGGCGTGCGCTTTGGCAACGAAGCCGCCGCTGCGGGCTGGGACGTGATGGACCACACCGCTTCTGACATGATTCAGAATGGCAAGGCTCCCTTCTGGTACATCTACGACTCCTCCGACGAGGCCGTGAACGCCACGCTGGAAGCCGGCGCTGCCGAGGGCGTGATTGCCAAGGGCGAAACCATCGAAGAGCTGGCTCTGAACATGCATGTGTACACCAACCAGCTGGTCAAGACCTACGAGGCCTACAACGCCGCTGCCGCTGCCGGTGAAGACGCCGAATTCGGCAAGCCCGCCATGTTCCTCAAGCCCCTGACCACCGCTCCCTTCTATGCTGTGAAGGTCTATCCCACCACCTTCGGTTCTGCCGGCGGTGTGACCACCACCGAAGACGGCCGCGTCACCACGCAGGCTGGCGACGTGATCCCCGGCCTGTACGCTGCCGGTGAAATCAGCAACCGCTACTTCTACAACGAGAACTACATCCTGGCCGCCTCCCTTGGTCTGTACTCCACCATGGGCCGCCGCGCCGGTGCTGCCGCCGCGCAGGATGCTCTGGCGAAGTAATCCATCCCCGATATCCGGGACTGCCGTGAAAGCGGCAGTCCTTTTTGCGTCTGTTTAGCGGGATAAGCTCTTGCTTGTTTCGCTGTTTTTCTCCCATTCTTGACATTTTTCCCGAAATCCGGTATACTGATTTACACTTGTTACAGAACAAATTCACACGGAGACGCCTTTTTTGCGTCATGAATGAACGTTGCAGGCCGTAGCCTGTACGAGATAGGTTTCCCCAATCTTATCAGGAGGTGCTCCACATGACAGGTATTCCCCTTCTTATCGCGTTCGTGATCGCCATCGTCATCATGATCGTGGCCATCGCGAAATGGAAGATCCATCCCTTCCTCTCCATCATGGGCGTTTCCCTCATTCTGGCCATCATCGCCGGCATCAAGCTGACCGATATCCCCGGTGTTATCGGCGCTGGCTTCTCCGGCACCTTCTCTTCCATCGGTATTGTCATCATCCTTGGCGCTCTGGTTGGCGTCATTCTGGAAAAGACCGGCGCTGCCCTCAAGATGGCCGACGTGGTTGTCAAGCTCGTTGGCAAGAAGCATCCTGAAGCTGCCATGATCCTCATGGGCTGGATCGTTTCCATCCCCGTGTTCTGCGACAGCGGCTTTGTTATCCTCAACCCCATCCGCAAGGCTCTGGTCAAGCGCACCGGCACCAGCAGCGTAGCCTGCACCGTGGCTCTGGCAATGGGTCTGTACATCACCCACTGCTTCATCCCGCCCACGCCCGGCCCCATCGCTGCTGCCAACACCCTGTACGGCGGCCTCCAGATGGAAACCAACCTGCTCATGGTTATGGGCATCGGTGCTGCCTGCTCCATCCTGCCCCTGATCGCTGGTTACATCTTTGCTCTGTTCATCGGCAAGAAGGTCAAGTCCAAGGACGAACTGGCTGCTGCTGAAGAGAACGTGAAGACCTATGAAGAGCTGGTCGCCAGCTACGGCAAGCTGCCCAGCACTTTCATGAGCTTTGCTCCCATCGTGCTGCCCATCATCCTGATGGGTCTGTCCTCCGCCATGAGCATGGCCGGCGCCAATGTTGGCCTGATCACCTTCCTGGGCACCCCCATCATCGCTCTGACCGCCGGCGTTATCGTTGGCGTCGTGCTGCTGGCTCAGTCCGGCAAGATGGGTGAGTTCTACAACATGACCAACGACACCCTCAAGACCGTTGGCCCGATCCTGTTCGTCACCGCCGCTGGCGGCGTGCTGGGCAAGGTTATCTCCTCCACCGATCTGGTCAACTTCATCAAGGACAATGCTGGTGCTCTGCAGTCTCTCGGATTGTTCTTCCCCTTCCTGCTGGCTGCGATCCTCAAGACCGCCCAGGGTTCCTCCACCGTTGCCATCACCACCACGGCCGGCATTCTGGCTCCTCTGATGGCCACGCTGGGCTTCGTGACCGGTGCGGACGCCGCCATGGTCGTTATCGCCATCGGCGCGGGCGCTATGACCGTGTCCCATGCCAACGACAGCTACTTCTGGGTTGTTACCAACTTTGGTGAGCTGGAGCCCCAGGACGGCTACAAGACCCAGACCCTCGGCACCCTGGTCATCGGCCTTGCCGCCATGGTCAACGTACTGATCCTCTCCCTCATCTTCTGATGAGCTGATCTTTCCAAATCAACGGGCCGCATTCTCCCGGATGCGGCCCATCGTTATACTGGAGGATGTTTTACGATGCACAACGACGCACAACGCATCATCGAAGCCGCTCTGCGCGACGCCATGCCCGGCGCAGCTGTCCGTCAGGCGCTGGAACAGATTCAGTTTAACCCCGAAGGCCGCCTCATCGTGGTCTCCACCGGCAAGGCCGGCTGGGAAATGGCCCGCGCCGCCGTGGAGGTGCTGGGCGACCGCATCGACTCCGGCGTGGTTGTCACCAAGTACGACCACTGCAAGGGCGAACTGAAGCCGCTGGAGCTGTACGAAGCCGGACATCCCGTGCCGGATGAAAACAGCTACAAGGCCACCGCACGCGCGCTGGAGGTTGTCAGCGGCCTTACCGACAAGGATAACGTGCTCTTCCTGCTTTCCGGCGGCGGCTCTGCGCTCTTTGAGCAGCCCCGCATTCCCTATGACGAAATGGCCGACGTCACCCGTCAGCTGCTGGCCTGCGGCGCAAACATCGTGGAGATGAACACCATCCGCAAGCGCCTGTCCGCCGTCAAAGGCGGCCGTTTCGCGCTCAGCTGCATGCCCGCGCATGTCTACACCGTCGTGCTCAGCGACATCATTGGCGATCCGCTGGACATGATCGCCTCCGGCCCGGCCTATCCCGACGCTTCCACCTGCGAACAGGCGGTGCAGATCGTGGAAAACTACGGCCTGAAGCTCTCTGATGAGGCGATGGCGCTGATCAAGTCGGAAACGCCCAAGGAACTCACCAACGTGACCACCTTCATCACCGGTTCCGTGAAGCAGCTGTGCCGCTCCGCCGCCGAAACCTGCCGTGAGCTGGGCTACGAGCCCATTTTCCTCACCGCCAGCCTTTCCTGCGAAGCCCGCGAAGCCGGCGCGTTCCTGGCCTCCATCGCCCGCGATCATCAGGACACCGAAAAGTCCCTCGCCTTCCTCTGCGGCGGCGAAACCGTGGTTCACCTCACCGGCAAGGGCCTGGGCGGACGCAATCAGGAAATCGCCCTCGGCGCTGCGGAAGGCCTCGTCGGCTGCAAGGACACCTGCGTCTTCTCGGTCGGCTCCGACGGCTCCGACGGCCCCACCGACGCTGCCGGCGGCATCGCTGATGAAAACACGCTGGCAAAGCTGCAGTCCGCCGGCCTTGATATCCGCAAGGTCATGGCTGACAACGACGCTTACCATGCCCTCAAGGCCATCGACGCGCTCGTCATGACCGGCCCCACCGGCACCAACGTAAACGACCTGACCGTGGCTCTGATCAAGAGGTAAGACGCAAGGAGGCGCTGCCTCCTTGACCTTCGCTTAAGGGCTTTGCCCTTAAGAATCCCATTTCTGACGCACATTTTTGTGCGTCAGTTTTTTATTGCATGAATCAGGAAGGAATGGTGAATGATAGCTCTGTGAATATGAGCAGAGGTGAGGATGGATGAGAAAGCTTCTTGGCGTGATGGCAATCGGACTTGCGGTTTTGGGCGCAGTTGTAGCTTTTGCCGCATCAGATCCCATGCCGGAGCAGCCATCCCCGGCACATGGGCTGGGAAGCGTGTATTATCTGAACTTCAAGCCTGAGCAGAGTGCGCAGTGGGGCACGCTCGCGCAGAAATACACCGACGCAACCGGCGTAAAGGTGACGGTTGTCACCGCAGCCAGCGGCACCTACGAGGACGCGCTGCGTTCAGAGATGGAGAAAAACGAGCCTCCGACGCTGTTTCAGATAAACGGTCCGGCTGCTTTGAGGAGCTGGAAGGGGTATTGTCTGGACTTGCGGGATACGGCACTTTACGAGCACTTGACGGATGATGAATTTGCCATCCGGGATGGCGAGCAGGTTCTCGGCGTGGCCTATGCCATCGAGACCTACGGGCTGATCTGCAACCGCACGCTGCTCAACAAGGCTGGATATGCGCCGGAGGACATCAACAGCTTTGAAAAGCTCAAAGCTGCTGCCGAGGACATTCAGGCACGAAAAGAAGAGATCGGGGTTCTTGGCGCATTTGCCTCCGCCGGAATGGATCCTTCCTCGGACTGGCGTTTCAAAACGCATCTGGCGAACCTGCCGATTTATTTCGAATACCGGGACAAAAACGTTTCGAGAGCAGAGACGATGGAAGGAACCTATCTGGAGAACTATCGTGCTGTGTGGGATCTGTATCTTCAGAACGCAACCTGTCCGCCGGGGATGATCGGCGCGCGCACGGGCGAGGACGCCGCGTCCGAGTTTGCTCTGGGCGAAGCGGTGTTTTATCAGAACGGAACGTGGGCGTATCAGGACGTGATCGCCGAGGGCATCCGGGACGAAGAGCTTGCCATGATTCCCATTTACATCGGCGCTGAAGGCGAGGAGAATCAGGGGCTGTGCACAGGCTCGGAGAACTACTGGTGCATCAACAAAGACGCCGCTCCGGAGGATATCGAGGCGACAAAGGCCTTTGTCAAATGGCTGATCGAAAGCGACGAGGGACGCTATGCGCTGTCGGCGGAGATGGGTTTTGTGACGCCGTTTGACACCTTTGGCGCTTCCTATCAGCCTGCAAATGCGCTGCAGCGCGCGGCGGCAGAGGATCTTGCCTCCGGACGCGAGCAGGTGAAATGGGCGTTTACGACCATTCCATCGGAAAACTGGAAAACCGGCGTTGGCGCGGCGCTTCTGGAATACGCGCAGGGAACGGGCAACTGGGAAAACGTACGCACGGCCTTTGTGGACGGCTGGGCGCGCGAAATGTCCGCCATCCGCTGAAAGGAGCCTTGCATGGAACGAGCGATCAGGCGATACTGGCCGGTTTTTGTGCTGCCGACGCTTCTGGCCTGCTTCATCGGCTTTGTGATCCCGTTCGTCATGGGGCTGTACCTGAGCTTTTGCGATTTCACCACGCTGTCGGACGCGGTCTTCACCGGCTTTGCCAACTATGCGCGCGCCTTTTCGGACGCGTCGGGTGAGTTTGTGCACGCGCTTTGGTTCACGGCGCTGTTTGCCCTGCTTTCCACGGCGCTGATCAACGTGCTTGCGCTGTGCGTGGCGCTGGCGCTGGTGCGCGGTTTTCGCGGGACCAATCTGTTCCGCACGGTGTTTTTCATGCCCAATCTCATCGGCGGCATCGTGCTGGGATGGCTGTGGCAGGTGATCCTCAACGGCCTGCTCGCCAGATGGGGCCTTACGCTCGTCTCCAGCGAATGGTTCGGCTTCTGGGGACTGATGATCGTGGTTTTGTGGCAGCAGATGGGCTACATGATGATCATCTACATTTCCGGCCTGCAGTCGATACCGGATCAGCTGATGGAGGCAGCCTCCATCGACGGTGCGTCTGCGTGGCAGACCTTTGTGCATGTGAAGCTGCCCATGCTCATGCCGTCGGTAACGATCTGCACATTTCTGACGCTGACGAATGGCTTCAAGCTCTTTGACCAGAACCTCGCACTCACCGGCGGCATGCCGTCGAACCGTTCGCAGCTATTGGCGCTGAACATCTACGCCACCTTTTACGGACGCACCGGCTGGGCGGGCGCAGGTCAGGCCAAGGCGGTGGTGTTTTGTCTGATCGTGGCAGGCATTGCGCTTTTGCAGGTACGCTTGACGCGCACACGGGAGGTTGAACAGTGAAAAAGGTTCAGAATGCCTTGTGGACAGGATTTTTCAGTATCGTCAGCGCGCTGTATCTATGGCCGCTGATGGTGGTTTTTTTCAACAGCTTCAAGAAAAAAGCCTACATCAGCCGCGCGCCCTTTTCGCTTCCATCGGCGCGCACCTATGCAGGCTTTGCGAACTACGAGACCGGCATCCGGCTCACGGATTTTCTGGAGGCCATGGCATACAGCGCGGTGATCACAGTTTTGTCCGTTGGGCTGATTCTCCTGTGCACGTCGATGTGTGCATGGTACATCAGCCGCGTTCCGGGCCGCTGGACGCATGCGCTGTATCTGTTGTGTCTGTTTTCCATGGTGGTTCCGTTTCAGATGGTGATGTTCACGCTGTCGAAGATCGCCAATCTTCTCCATCTGAACACGCCCTTCACCATTCCGGCGGTATATCTGGGCTTTGGCGCAGGGCTTGGCGTGTTCATGTTCACAGGATACATGCGGCAGAGTCCTGTTGCCATCGAAGAATCTGCCATGATCGACGGCTGCGGCCCGCTGCGGATCTTCTTTTCGGTGGTGGTTCCGGTTTTGCAGCCGGTGATGATCTCCACGGCGATTCTGCAGACCATGTGGATCTGGAACGACTATCTGCTGCCGTACCTGATTCTGGATCTCAAGCGGTTCAAGACGATTCCGATTGCGGTGCAGTACCTGCGCGGCGGCTATGGCAGCGTGGACATGGGCGCGATGATGGCCATGCTGGTGCTGGCCATTGTGCCGATTGTGATTTTGTATTTGTTCTGCCAAAAGTATATCGTCAGCGGCGTGGTTGCCGGTGCGGTAAAGGGTTGAAAAAAGCGGCGCATCAGTGAGGGTGATGGAAAGGAAGGAGTTATCCTTCACTTTGCACCAAAGAAATACCGAAACAGCAAGCCCGCCAAGGCTTGCTGTTTCTTGTTCTGCGTGATAGAATGAAAGCGAAAAACTTGAATTTGGAGGAAAAGCAAATTGGATAATAATGCAACAAAAAACAACACTAGGATATATGCTTTTGATGTAATGAGAATTATTGCGATTTGTGCAGTCGTCATGCTTCATATATCCGCAGATTATGTAAAAGATTTTCAAAATAATACCATAGATTTTGTATGTGGAAATTTATTGAATAGTATCTCTCGCTTTGCTGTTCCTATGTTTTTTATGATATCAGGCGCATTGATGCTTAATGAAAATAAAAAGATTACTACACGAAAAATTCTATATTCGGTTTCTAATATTTTTATATTGCTTGTGGCTTGGAGTGGTTTGTATTCTGTTGCATATAATGTTATTAAGCCAATTATTTTTAACGAGTCCATTTCAATGTCTGCAATTATGTATTCTTTTTTCAATGGCCATTACCATTTGTGGTATTTGTTTGTCTTAATCGGTCTATATTTAGCAACACCGATTTTAAGGACCTTTATTAAAAGAGATAATTCGCGCTTAATAGGGATTTACCTAGTTCTATCAATCATTGTTTGTTTCTGTGGTTCATTCATAAACGAATTCATAAATTTGTTTGTTTCGAAAGACAATCTTCTGTTAGATTATCTTTCGAATTATCGGTTAGATTACATTTATGAATATATCATTTATTACATATTGGGTTGGTACATACTGAATGTAGAAATTAAGAAAACAAATCGCATTTTTTTGTATATTAGTGGATTGTTTGGTCTTTTTACTACATTTGTTTGTACGCAAGTATTTTTCAATAGTTCAGTGAGCGTAAACAATTACTTCTACTCCAATGATAGCCTAAATGTATTCTTATATAGCATAGCGATTTTTTCTCTTATATCTTATTTATTTAAAAAGAATACTTTCCCATCAAATCGCTTTGTGTTAAGCCTTTCAAACTTAACATTTGGTGTTTACTTAATACATCCTGTATTTTTATTCGGTTTGAAAATCATATGTAAAGGAATTAATAGTTCACTATTTGAAATAATTGTCATATTTCTAGGTGCTATAATAGCATCGTTTGTTTCAGTGTATATTATATCCAAAATTCCAGTTTTAAGGAAACTGATACGAAGATAATGGATTACAATATAATCTATCAAATTCCAATTTGTTGAGCAAACCAAAACAGATTTTCTCCCTCTTAGGAGGGCGCAATTATACGCGCTGTACCAGCGCATTGCGTTTGGGAACCACATAAGCAAACGAGCATCTGGCATATTCGCCAGATGCTCGCAGACTGTCAAAGAAGCCACTTTGCCGTGTAGCAAAGTGGCTTCAATCATGTGAAAAATCGAAGAAACAAGCAAGAGCATCCACTTGTGGATGGCGAGCTTTTTCAGATTTAGCGCAGTGAATTTGAGCTTCACCCAT
>JAGBBE010000012.1 GCA_017938645.1 Clostridia bacterium | reverse complement strand
GAAATCCCCTTGATTGCCCGGTTTGGAAACGGGGCGCGCAATTCGGCTTGGCGTGGGTGTAAGGTTTTGGGTTCTTGCTTTGTTGGCTTGTCCGCGAGCGCGCGCCTGATCCGTTTCCAAACCGGGCGGGGGATTTCCCTGCGCTCCTGATGTCGCCGGTACTGTCCGCCGCTTGGGTGTACCTTTCTTTCTGGCTGCAGGCACGGTTGGAATGATAATGGCAGCGGTAGGAGAAAATAAAACGATCGAACAAGCGAGCCGGGAGGCCTTCCGCCGACCGGCGGTCTGAGCATGCAGGGTCAGACACCGTCGGGCAACTCTGCGCGCCGAAGGCGCGCAGTCCACGGGTCAAGGGCGAAGCCCTTGATTTTGCGGGGGAAATGGGGTAGAATAAGGGGTAATTTGGATGAGGATCGTCGAAAGAGGGTCCGGAAAGGATGATTGATCCGTGCATTTGTTCCATCCGCCGCAAAGCGTGAACGGACTGCCGCCGGAAAACACGTTTTATGTGGCCGACAGCGCCAATATGACGGTGGCAGACGGTTTTTTGATTCATACATATCACCCTTACCTGTTTCCGGACAGGCCGATCAATCTGTTTATGAACATCCGCTCCAAGGGCCCGGGCCGCGACCTGCTGATGGGCGCGCTGCTGGCCAGGGCGCAGCAGCTTCGTGAGCAGACCCCTCAGATGAAGGCGCGTCTGTTTGCGCAGGTGAGTCCGCAGGATACGGAGCTTCTGGCGTTCTTCATGGAGAGCGGCTTTGACGCCAACGACGCGCTGGACGTGGTGCTTCTGGGCGTGCCCAATGCGCGTACCTCCGCGCCGATGGGTTATGACATGGGCTATGTGCCGCTGGGCGACGCCGGTCAGCTGCAGGGCTTTATGCAGCGCATGAACGCCTATCGCCTGGATGCATGGACGCCTCAGACGCTGCAGCGCTACATGAGCTTCCCGCATTTCATGGCGCTCTACATCAGCCGCGGCCCGGAGGTCGTGGGTGAGATCGCCTTTACGGGCGAGGGTCAGGCGGCAAAGCTGATTGGCCTGTATGTGTCGCCCAACTACCGCAGACTGGGTCTGGCCAAGTGCCTGATCGCCTCCGGCATGAAGATCCTGAGCGAAAAGGGCGTTACCCATGTGGAGGCGGACGTTATCCGCCGCAATGAACAGCAGAGAATGCTCGCAGCCAGCTGCGGGGCAACCTTTGTGCGCACCGCCTGCTACTACCCGGGCATGAATTACGACTGATGCAAAAGAGCATCTGCAAAAGCCACTTTGCAGATGCTCTTTTTCGTTCCTGTTCTCATTCCAACTACGCCTGCAGCCCGAAAGAAAGATACAGCCAAGCGGCGGACAGTACCGGCGACGCCGTCGCCAGCTTTTTGCCTACTTTTTCTGGAAAAAGTAGGACCCGTTCCTCGTCGGCACGAGAAACATGCAGCGCGCAAACGCGCAAAAAAGAGGAGCCTTTGCCATCCGGCAGCAGCTCCTCTTTTTCAATCAGACGTCCCGGCGTTCGTCCGTAACGCTGTCTACCGCCTGCTTCACGTTCTGTGCCGCGTCGCGCATCACGTCGTCAAAGCTGTCGGTAAACTCCGGCGCATTGCGTTCAATGGAAAAGCGGTATCCCAGCATCAGCGATACGATCAGACCGGCCACGGCAACCCACGGCGCGCTGCCCACAGCCAGAAGACTGAAAATAAGCGACAGGTTGATGATGGTCGTTTCACCTTTGTGCACCTTTACGCGGGTGCGATAGAGAACGGAAAACCAGTTGGAACGGTTGGGGTTGATATGATCGGACATCGGAATGCCTCCTTTGCTTTGTTTGCAGATTCAGTATAATCCGGATTGCGTTCGGATGCTTGAGGAAGCGGCTATGAGTGGATGAAAATTGGATGAGAAATGGATGAAAAACGGGTTTTCCATGTTTTCCACATGTGTTTATGTGGAAAAATGCATCGCTGCATGTGGAAAACCTGTTGGAAAACTCAGTTATGGTGTGGAAAAGCGTGGATTGCGTGTGGGAAATGTGAGGAATTCTGTGGAGAAGTGGAGAAAAGCCTTGTGAGATAAGGGTTTGCGGATTGTATCCAGAAAGTCCATATCCTTTCCATATATATGGGAAGGATATGGATAAAATTTTTTTTGATATGGAAAACCATGTGGAAAACGCTCCAAACCCAATAGAATCGACACCTTCCGCGCTTTTTGGCAGCTTTTGGAGGGCGTTTCATACCCACATTTAGTGTTGACTTCTTCTGCTGGACACAATATAATGGATAAGCCGTCTCACCAGAGGGGCACCACAAGATATTGTATCGTTTGTATATATGAACAACTAGGGATAGGGGCGTTACACATGACTCGGAATATCAAGAAGCGCGACGGGCGCATTGTGCCTTTTGACAGGGAAAAAATCGAGCAGGCCATTGAAAAGAGCTTTATGGCCAGCGGCACCCGCAAGACTCAGGAAACCGCCAGGGAGCTGACCTCTCTGGTCATGCATGAGCTGGAGCGCGACGAAAACCTGCCTGACGTTCCCAGCGTGGAACAGATTCAGGACACGGTGGAGCGCATCCTCATCGAAAAGGGCTTTGTACGCTCCGCCAAGAGCTACATCCTCTACCGCGCCGAGCGCAGCCGCGTGCGTGAGATGAACACCCGTCTGATGAAGACCTTCGAGGACATCGCCTACAAGGATGCCATCGACTCCGACATCAAGCGCGAGAACGCCAACATCAACGGCGACACCGCCATGGGCAGCATGCTCAAGTTCGGCTCCGAGGGTTCCAAGCAGTTCTATGAGATGTATGTGCTCGATCCCCGCTTTGCCAAGGCGCACCGCGAGGGAGACATCCACATCCACGATCTGGATTTCTACACCCTCACCACCACCTGCTGCCAGATTGACCTGCTGGATCTGTTCCACAACGGATTCTCCACCGGTCACGGCGTGCTGCGCGAGCCCAACGACATCTACAGCTATTCCGCGCTGGCCTGCATCGCCATTCAGGCCAACCAGAACGACCAGCACGGCGGCCAGAGCGTGGTCAACTTCGACTACGGCATGGCTCCCGGCGTCAAGAAAACCTATTACAAGCGTTTCCGCGACAACCTGTCCCGCGCGCTGGAACTGCTTGCCGGCGTGAACGATCCTCAGGACAAGGCCGTCGCCATTCTGGCTGAGCTGGAGGAGGCCACCGGCCTCAAGCCCCAGCTGGCTGCCGATGAAGCCTACGACGCCGCTCTGCGCGAAAAGATCCTTGCCCTGATGCCCGCTGCCGACGAAGCCCAGCTCAACCGCATTGTGGACTTCGTGCGCGAGCACGCCGAAAAGGAAACCGACAAGGCGACCTTCCAGGCCATGGAAGCCCTCATCCACAACCTCAACACCATGAACAGCCGCGCGGGCGCGCAGGTGCCCTTCTCATCCATCAACTACGGCATGGACACCTCTCCCGAAGGCCGCATGGTGATGCGCAACGTCCTGCTCGCCACCGAGGCGGGTCTGGGCAACGGCGAAACGCCCATTTTCCCCATCCAGATCTTCCGCGTTAAGGAAGGCTGCAACTTCAACCCCGGCGATCCCAACTACGATCTGTACCGTCTGGCCATCCGCACCAGCGCCAAGCGTCTGTTCCCCAACTTCAGCTTTGTAGACGCGCCGTTCAACAAGATGTACTACAAGGAAGGCCATCCTGAAACCGAGATCGCCTACATGGGCTGCCGCACCCGCGTGATCGGCAACGTATATGATCCCGAGCGTCAGGTGAGCCCGCGCCGCGGCAACCTGTCCTTCACCTCCATCAACCTGCCCCGCATCGCCATCAAGGCCAAGGGCGACGTGAGCTGGTTCTTCGAGGAGCTGGAGCGCATCATGAATCTGGTGGTCGAGCAGCTCAACGAGCGTCTCGAAATCATCTCCAACAAGAAGGTCTACAACTTCCCCTTCCTCATGGGCGAAGGCGTATGGATCGACTCCGAGAAGCTGGACTGGAATGATTCCATCCGTGAGGTGCTCAAGCACGGCACCCTGTCCATCGGCTTCATCGGTCTGGCCGAAACCCTGAAGGCGCTGCGCGGCACGCATCACGGCGAGGACGCCAGCTCTCAGAATCTGGGCCTGGAGATCATCGGCTTCATGCGCAAGTTCTGCGACGACATGAGCCAGAAAACCGGCCTGAACTACACCTGTCTGGCCACGCCTGCCGAGGGCCTCAGCGGCCGCTTTGTGCGCATTGACCGCGAGAAGTTCGGCAAGCTGGAAGGCATCACCGACCGTGAGTACTACACCAACTCCTTCCATGTGCCGGTATACTATCCCATCAGCGCGTTTGAGAAGCTGTCTATCGAGGCGCCCTATCACGCCCTGACCAACGCCGGCCACATCTCCTACATCGAAATGGACGGCGATCCCTCCAAGAACCTCGACGCGTTCGAAAAGGTCGTTCGTCACATGCACGATGTGGGCATCGGCTATGGTTCCATCAACCATCCCGTTGACCGCGACCCCGAGTGCGGCTACAACGGCATCATCGGCGACACCTGCCCCAAGTGCGGACGCACCGAAGGCGGCCACGCCTTTGAGCGCATCCGCCGCATCACCGGCTACCTCGTCGGTACCCTCGACCGTTTCAACAACGGCAAGCGCGCCGAAGAACGCGACCGCGTTAAGCACACGATCAAGCAGGGCTAAGAGGCTGAGCCTCTTTCGGACCGCTTCGCGGGGCAGGCTGACGGAGTTTGGCCTCCCGGCTTGCCTGGATGACCGGTTTATATGCAAAAGCAGCGTTTCCTCGAAAAAGAGGAAACGCTGCTTTTTTAGGCTTTATCAAACTTTGAAGATGCAGATTGTCAGCACGCCGTCGCTGATGAAGCACTGGAAACGGATGGCGTAGGGCAGGGTGTTTTCCATGATCAGGTTGATTGCACCGCCGCCCACAGCCGCGTCAAAGCCCTGAGGGATGTATTCCATGCCAACGTCGGCATGCACGCGGCGGTGCTTGACCAGCAGAGGCAGCTGGATTACGGCATTATAGAACGTAGTATTGGTCTGGCAGGTGCCGCCGCCGTAGCCGGAGAGTGCGTCGTCGCTCATGATGGGAGCTTCCTTATAGCCGGTGGACTTGCGGTAGGGCGCGATGACCTGGTTCTGATTATACTCCTGACCGGGCTGCAGGATCGTGCCGGTGATATAGGTGGAGGACAGGCGGATGTTCCAGTTGCGGCCCTGATACTGCAGCGTCGATACGCCCACGCCGTAGTAGGTGGTCATCGCACTGATCAGGTCGCCGCTCTGGGCGCTTTCCCAGTCCTTCACGGGAATCATCCACGCGATCTGATCCTCCAGCACGTAGCCGGTGGTGCGGTGATAAGGCGTGGGGTAGCGGCCGAACTCATCCTTCTCGCCCACGCAGATGGCTGCGCCGGGGTTGATGGTTTTCAGTTCCTTATTGGACTTCAGGTCGCGCACGGCAACCGATTCCTTCACAAACGCCAGATACGGCCACACCGTGCAGCCGGGGATCTCGCCTGCGTAGGGATCGATGCGGTCCCACTTGAACAGCGTGTCGTTGCGCATATAGCCATAGCTGCCGTTATAGCGAGCCAGACACCAGTCGCCGGAAACCTCGCTGACGATGATCTCTTCGTAGATCGGCACCTCGCGCACGCGGCGGGCGGTGGCGGAGGGGGACTCATACATCGTAGCGTTCACCAGCGCGTGGGTACGGTAGCCTTCGCGGAAGTTGGACTCATTGGTCGTAAAGCCCGGCTGAATTTCGCCCACCGGCTCGACGGGCTGAACGGGTTCGGCTTCTGCAGCAGGCGTTTCGGTGTTTTCGAAGCCTTCCTGCACGAGGATTTCGGTCAGGTACTTGGTCAGCACATAGCCCTCGGAGTACTGCGTGCGCACCTTGCACCACTCATTGCCGAACTCGGTGATGTACACAAACGAGCCGCGCGGGATGCTGTCGCAGGCGGAGGAGTTCTTATCCGCCGTCCGGCGCACCTTGAGCGCAACCGTGGACGTCGCAATGTGGGTGATGGGTTCCTCCTGCTCCTCGGCCAGCACTGCAAAGGGCTCCAGCACAAGCAGAAGCACGGCCATAAGGAGCGCCGCAGCACGGGCCGCGAAACGGTGATGCTTGAACATGTTTGATATCCTTCCTCTTTTGGGGTCTGAGCCGTTATGGACGGCTTACCTTTTATTATATCGTTGGCGGGACGCAGAAGTCAATATGAATTGATTCGTTCCTATTTATATGCTGGAAAAAGCAGGAACTGCTTTGTGATCGGTAAAGACGGAAATGAAATGTAATAATTTGCTAAGGAAAATATTAGTTTTGTAAGAGAAATTTTCTTAACGAAGAAAAGCAGCAATGATATGATGGAAAATGAAAAAATCCAGCTGGCTTTATACAAGGAGGATTTCCATGAAACACTTTGGAGAGTGGCTGCTGTGTCTGATGATCGTTCTTATGCTGCCAACGCTGGCACTGGCTGCGGATGATACCATTACTGTTCCGTATGTGGATTATAGCAGCTTTGATTATTTTGACTATGGAGAGGCTTCCATATGGGAGAGCGAAGCCTTTACACAGTGGATTTATGACCGTATTCCTGCTGAGATTACCGGAGAGTACAATCAGATGGACTGGCTCGATGAAAATGCCAAGCTATCTTATACTGCCAATGAATTGGTTACATATGAACGCTTTTGGTTTTCAGCGCCTTATTCGCCGGCTGTATGGTACGATGTGGCGGCCGGAATAAATGAAAATTCCCACCTTGCTATTACCGTGGAAGTAGGTGGGGAATCTTTTACCGTTGAATGGGTTTTTGAGGACACGGGACTTCGTGCGAAGAAACCAAAGATCACAGGAGCAATTGCTGTAGACCAGGAACGTGGTGTTCTCTATGCACGAAACAATGCCGAGCTGACGTTCGAATTCGGCGACTGTTTTTCCAGTGATTCTCCTTTTGGCGCCGAGGGTTATCACGAGGCCGTTTTCCATAACTGGGATGGTCAGAAGGAGATCCTGAGTTCGGGTGCTGGATCGACTGTATTGAAGTGGAAATGTCCGGATGGCGAGGACTCGTATGACTATGCGGGTACAATCACATATACTTATGGCGCCTTGGATGAAGAAGAACCTGGGACAGAAGGGAATAGAAACTGGGCAATCAAAACGGAATACAGTTATTTCATTGAGATTATGGCACCGGAAACAGCAATTGCTGATGAAAGCAATGAAATATACTATGTGCCGGGCTTCCGGGATCTGTTTGAGGAACAGGGAGTAGAGAAGTTTGATTACGACGAACCGCTTCAGCTTGGCGAGACAACCTATGAAACGATATGGCCGTGGCTTGCGGAACACGCTCCCATACGGGAAACAGGCGCCATCGATGATGCGTGGTGCAATGAGAATCTTGACGTAAAATGGGAGTATGAAAACATTTTTAACCCTCAGCCGTTTGGTTTCTCTATCGGAGAGCTTCCATCCTTTGGCTTTGATATGAGTCGGGTATCCGAAAATTCATGGATCAGATGTATCATTTCCATGAAAAACGATCCGTCTGACAAGCTTGTTCTTGAACGGCGGTTTATAGACAGCGGTCTGGTGCCTGTTGAACCGACGATCACCGGTGCGCGGAATATTGTCAAAACCGGAGCGCACCGCTATGAGGTTCATGTGCAGGAAGGCGATGTCCTGAATGTGAAGCTGAACGACTATTTCAGACCAGAAATGACAAAGGCTCCCCGAAGATACTATTGGTTTACTCTGTCCAACTATGATCATGAAGAATGGTGGCATACAAAGCGAGAAAGCGCGGAAATCCGTAACAACGGTTATCGAAAGCAGCTGAATGCAGGATGGGGAATCGGATCGCAGAGCCTGGAAATTACTTCTGAACACGATGGTTTGCATCTGCTTGGATATTACGGCGGCTCTGCGGGTGATCCGCCCCGGATTACCCGAGGCGGCTGGGAAGGTTGGGGTTACAAAGATGAAACCTACGACTACGCCGCCGTGTGCTACACCATCGATATCGTCGTTGACCGCGAAGTTCCTCAGACAGGCGATGATTCTCATCTGCTGCTGTGGAGTACCTGCGCGCTTCTTTCCCTGATGGGCGCGGCAGGAAGCGTCAAACGGAAAAAAGCCTGATGACTGCTGTGGGACATATGCTTCAAGGAGGAATCAGTTTGAGGATTTTTTTGAAATGGCTGATCTGTACGCTTGCGTTGCTTATGCTGCCGGTGCTGGCTCTGGCTGCGGATGATACCATCACGGTTCCGTATGTGGATTACAGCAGCTATGAATCTTATGAATCGGCAGAGGCTGATCTGGGGGAAAGTGCTGCTTTTGTGCAGTGGATCACAGAAAAGATACCTGCTGAACTGACAGAACAGAGCGACCAGCTCGAGTGGATGGAGGAAAACACCAAACTTTCCTATACATCACACGACCTGTCTGGAGTGTGGGAACGCTTCTGGTTTTCCTATGGGCCGGATTATCCGGCTGTGGTGTATGAACTGGCATCTGTTAATGAGAACTCTTACATTGCCATTACGGCTGAAATCAGCGGGGAAACATTTACAGTCGAATGGAACTTTGAGGATACCGGACTGCGGGCTGTAAAGCCAAAGGTTACGGGTGATATCACTACGAGCGATGGAATGATCTATGTCCGAAGCGGCGCTGAGCTGATGATAGAATTCAGAGACTATTTTTCCAGCGATTCACCTTATGCATCCGGCGGTTATCATGAGGCTGTTTTCGAAAGATGGGATGGTCAGGAGGAGATCCTGAGTTCTGGAGCAGGGTCTGCGGTAGTGCAGCTGAAATGCCCAGCTGACCTTGAGGCGTTTGACGATTTCGGAAAGATTACCTATACTTATGGCGCTTTGAGTGAGAACAGTTCGTGGACAGAAGGGTATGAAGACTGGGCTGTAAAAAAAGAATACAGTTTCTGGATTGTAGTCAGGGCATCCGAAACGGCAGATGCAGATGAAACCAGCACCGCATACTATACGCCTGGATTCCCGGACTTGTTTGCAGATATTTTCATCGGTATATTTGACGAACCGTTTAGTGCTAATTTTGAGTTTTATGAAATGGTTGAGCCGTGGGTTATGGAACGTGCTCCGCTCAATGATTCGGGTTTCTTGGATCTGACGTGGTGCCAAAAAAATCTGGATGTAAAGTGGGAATATGAAAACATCGTCAACCCACAGGGAACAGGTTTTTCTGAAGAAAGAGCCTATTCCTATGGCTATGGATTTCCTACTTTTTCTTTTGACATGAGCCGGGTATCGGAGGATTCATGGATCACTTGTGCCATTTCAATGAAGAATGATCCGTCTGACAAGTTGGTACTGAAGCGTCTTTTCAAAGACAGCGGTCTGGTGCCTGTGGAACCGACGATTATTGGAGCGCGGAATGTTATCAAAACCGGCGCGCATCGCTACGAGGTTCATGTGCAGGAGGGCGATGTCCTGAATGTGAAGCTGAACGACTATTTCAGAACGGATGTTGTACTGGCTCCCAGAAGATATTATTGGTTTACGCTTTCTAATTTTGAGCATGAGGACTGGTACTATCTGGACAGATGGACAGAAGAACTTGAGGAATACGGTTATCGAAAGCAGCTGAATGCAGGATGGGGAATCGGATCGCAGAGCCTGGAAATTACTTCTGAACACGATGGTTTGCATCTGCTTGGATATTATGGCGGGTCCCATGGAGTCGCGCTACGGAGTGCCCGTGGTTGGGACGGATTGTTTTACCGGCACGAAACCTACGACTACGCCGCCGTAGGCTACACCATCGACATCGTCGTTGACCGCGAAGTTCCTCAGACGGGCGATGATTCTCATCTTCTGCTGTGGAGTACCTGCGCGCTGCTTTCCCTGATGGGCGCGGCAGGAAGCGTCAAACGGAAAAAAGCCTGATATGTGGCAACAGAAAAACCTCCGGTTCAGATACTTAACCTGAACCGGAGGTTCTTTTTGCAATAACCAAAATCAGATATTCTCCAGATACCGCTTGAAATTCAACCCGGCGATCTTCTCCGTGAGCTTTTCGCCGAATCCGCGCTTCATCAGCTGAGCAATCAGGTTCGGCACGTCGGCGGCGGTGCGCAGGCCGATGGGGTAGTCGTCGATGCCGTCGAAATCGCTGCCGAAGCCGACGCAGTTTTCGCCGCCCATGTCGCAGATGTAGGCCATGTGGTCGACCACGGTGTCGAGGTCGGCCTTCATGTCGGGGTTGAGGAAGCCGGTGTAGAAATTGATGCCGATGAAGCCCTGCGCCTCAATCAGCGCGCGGATCTGGTCGTCCTTGAGGTTGCGCTCGTTGGGGCAGAGGTTCCACACGCAGCTGTGGGAGGCCAGGGGCGCGGTGCCCATGTCCATCAGGTCCCAGAATCCGCGCTCGTTGAGGTGGGAGACATCCACGCCCATGTGCTTTTCGTGCATGCGGCGCACGATGGCGCGGCCGAGGGGCTTGAGACCGGTATCGTTGCCGGTGAGTGCGGGCTGACAGAGCTCGTTGGGCGTGTTCCAGGTGATGGCGGCCAGACGAACGCCCACGCCGTCCATGAAGTCCACGCCTTCCACGCAGTCGCCGAAGGCCTCTCCGCCTTCGATGGAGAGCAGCACGTTGGCCCTGCCGGGGACGGCCTCGCCGAGGCTGCGGATCTGATGGAAGCCTTCCAGCTTCATGCGTTCAAACTCGGCGAGCTGCTTTTCCACGATGGTGGGAGACTGCTTCATGCCGTCGGGCGGAATGAACAGCGCCATGGTCTGCACGCGGGTGTCCGCGGTGAGGGTAAGGTTTTCGAGGGTTACGTCCAGCCGTCCGTCGTTCCAGTGGCCGGTGCGCGCGCCGATGGTATCGGCATGGGTATCGCAGATCAGCATGAAAATGTCACATCTTTTCGTTGAATGTGGGAAGAAATCATTCCAGTTCGCCGTAGTGCGCGCTGGGGGTGAGGTCGTATACCACGCGGGTGATGCCTCCGACCTCTGCGCGGATGCGCTCCACAGCGCGCTCCAGCACGTCGTAGGGCAGACGCGCCGCCACTGCGCCGCCCTGCGCCGACTGCGTGGCTCTCAGGCACACGGCATAGCCGTCGGGCGAATCGGGGCTTTCGATGAGGGTGGCGTAATGCTGCCACAGCCTGCGATTATGGCCGCCAGAGGCGATTTCCTCGCGGAAGATGGCGTCGGCCTGTCTCAGCAGGCGGAGGCGTTCGCCGGTCACGCAGCCCATCACGCGCAGAGCAAGGCCGCTGGAAGGGAAGGGCTGACGGCCGGTGATGCTGGCAGGCAGACGGAGCGCCGAAGCCAGGCGGCGAACCTCGTCCTTGAACAGGTCGCGGATGGGCTCGGAAACGCCGATGTTCTGAACAAAGGGCTCGCCCGAAGAGGCCGGCGCAAGGAACACGTCGTTGAAATTGGTGCCCATGACCACGCTTTTGATATCGGGATCGGTGGTGAACTGCTTGACAAGAAGCTGCTGCATCAGCTGGGAAGCGATGCGCTCCTTGTCCTCGGGGCAGGTGACGCCGCTGAGCGCCCTCAGGAAGGACTCGCGTGCGTCCACCAGCGTTACCTCGATGCCCATCGACTCGCGGAAGGTGGCGATCACGGTTTCAGGCTCCTTTTCGCGGAACAGGCCGGTGTCCACAAACACGCACATCAGCCGCTTGCCCACGGCAAGGCTCGTCAATTCCGCGCATACGGCGCTGTCCACGCCGCCGGACACGGCGCACAGCACGCGGCCTTCGGGCACGGTGCTGCGGATTTTCTCCACTGCGCGGTCGATGATGGACTGCTCCGACCAGTTCGACGCCATGCCGCAGATGTTGAGGGCGAAATTCTCCAGCATCTGCGCCGCGTCAGGATCGTTGCGTTCCACAGGATACTGCATGGCGTAAAGGGGCAGCTCCCGGCTTTTGAAACCGATGATCCGTTCGGTGGCGGTTGCAATGGGGGAAAGGTCTTCCGACAGGCTGAGCGTTGCAAAGCCGTGGAGCATGCGTTCGCCGCCGTCGATGCCTGCAAACAGCGCATCCTCCTCCAGTCCCAGAGTGATGGCGTCGCGTTCGCATACCGCCGCGCCGACCTCGCCTCCGAAATGACGGCACAGCGCCGCCGCCGCGCCGCCCAGCACAAGCACCGGGAAACCGGCGTGGAGGATGGAAAAATCAAAGCCGTCCAGCGCATCGGGGCTATAGCTGTCCGTTACAACCACCGCGCCCCGAATCTGACTGCTTTCCAGGCTGGAAAGCTGCGCGTCAAAAGCCACCGGGAGGCAGAAAATTTCCCGGCAGCGCAGCGTGCGCGCCGTCAGACCCGCAAGGTCGCGCGAAGGACTGAAAACAAGAATGGTATCCGGCATAGAAACCTCCATCCGCCGCCCCTAAAAAAGGCGGCACATGTAAAAAAATACCCTGATTCGAAAAAGAATTCTCCATCTATATGGAAAAATCCTTTAATCAGAAGCTTCCATTTTGAGCCTGTTTGGAAATCAGGGGTTGTAGACTTGCGGGATTATTGGTATAATAGATGATGGTATATGTTCGGAACCTATACCGTTTTCCAGAAAGAGATGTTTGCATACGCACAGCAATGTGCCTGACACATGGTGATGCAACCAAGGATAAGGAGTGCAGAACTTTGAGTGATTACTACCGCAACCAGCAAAGTTCCCGCCGCATGGGCGGAGAAAACGGCTCCTGGCAGCAGGACGCCAGCTTCCTCTCAGACGCGCCTGCCCAGCTGGGCGAGCAGATGCAGCAGGGCGGAGTGCCCCTGTTTGGCAGCGGCGCTGATTTCATGGCCGATGACGCCCCCACCCGCGTGGGCCGTCCCGTGGTGAATCAGCAGTTGGTGAGCAAGCGCACCACTGCCCAGCCCGCGCCCGTTCAGCCGGAACCTGAGGCCCCCAGAGCTGAAGAGCCCGCCGGCGAGCAGCCCGTACGCCGCCGCCGCAGCCGCGTGGCCGAGCGTGCCGCCGCCGAGGCTGCCCAGACCGGAATGGAGCAGCCGCAGGCCGATCCCTTCCGCGCCGGCGACAGCGAGGAGCCTGCCCGCGTCTATCCGCAGGCCGCGCCCGCGCCCCGCGCGATGTATGATGAGGAGCCCGCGCGCCGTCCCGTGCCTCAGG
>JAGBBE010000100.1 GCA_017938645.1 Clostridia bacterium | reverse complement strand
TAAGCTCCTCTTATCGAGTAGCAATAACTCAAGTTTATTGACTGTCGTTTGCGTTTCATTTTACTCTGTATCGTTTTCAAGGTTCGTTGCTCGCGAGCGAGCTTGACTATAATATCACCCCTATAAGGGTTTGTCAACCCCTTTTTTGAAGTTTTTTCGAAAATTTTTTAAGATTGTTACGATTTGTTCAAAAACGGAAGACTTCGACCGGAAAGAACAGGTTTCAGCCCAAAATGACCACTCCGGACAGGAGAATCCACACGATCAGAGCAAGCTGCACAACCGCCAGCAGCGGAAAAAAGATTTTGAAATACCAGTGTTTTGTTTTGTGACGGAAGACCTTCATGCCGATGGTTCCGCCCACGGCGCCCATGAGGATGGCCGAAACAAACAGCGCTTTTTCGGATACGCGCCAATGACCCTTGCGCGCACAGCGCTTGTCCCAGCCCATCATGAGGAAAGAAACGACGCTCATCACAGCGGCGGCGATCACAAGAATCATCTTATACCTCCAAAAACACGTTGAGGTTTTCTTCCGGGAAGGAAATGGAGCTCCAGGAGGCACACACGCCCATGCCGCCGTTTTCGCGGATGATTTTGAGGCTTTCGCGGATTCTGTCCGGCGTCATCTCGGCCACTCCGGGAATGTATCCGCCTTCCACGCCCCACATCACGCCCGGATGGATCTTTTCAAACGCCTTCACCTGCTCCTCCACCGGCATCGAATAGCCAAACGCTTCTTCTTCATAAGGAAGTCCTGCGGGCGCGGTGGTGTAGCGGTAGAGCATTGGCTTGACGAAAGCCGCCAGCGGCGCGAGCTTTTCCAGATCCTGACCGACCAGATAGGCCAGCGCAGGCGGGAAGAGATCCAGCGAGACCTCGCCGAAGCGCTGCTTCACCAGTTCGACGGCATGAACAATCCGGCCGGCCCTGTGGGAAAAGAACTTTGAAACCATGGGATCGGAGAACAGATGCCTGCCGTTTTCAAACCCGACGATTTCCGTCCTGCCGAGCTTTTCCGGATCGATTCCGTCCGCGCGGTATCTTTTCACGCACTCCGGGCAGAAGCATGCCAGCGCGCCGTTGGTCACTGACGGATACCTCACGCGATCCAGAAATACGCCGTCGAAGTCCGCGCCGCGCATGCTTTCAGCCTGAATGTCGCAGTACAGCTCCACATTGCGCTCGCTTGCGGAGCAGCGGAAGTTGAAATTCTCTCCATAGACCTTTTCGTGCGGCTTACCGTCCTGACCGAGCACGGGATCAAAATCCGCGCGGTCATCGTACTCGGAAAACAGCGACGACCACTGATGCACCTTTACGCCGCGCCTGTGCGCACGGTCGCAGATTTCCATAAGCAGCGCGCGGTTTTCGCTCTGACCGGCCACGATGTACTCCGGCTTTGCCTCAAGCATTCTGTCGAGCCTGTCCAGCACGTTCTTTTCATTGATCGAATCCTGATTTTCCAATCCCCAGAGCTGAAATACCTTTTTCATGGCTTCCTCCTGTACAGATAAACCTTTTCGTACCAGAAATTCGGGCTTTCCTCCTCAGCCACCAGTTCATAGCGCTCAAGCTCCATTTCCTGCCGCGTGACCACATACTCGGTAACGCCTTCCTCCACATACCGGTTCTGCTCTGTTACCATTTCCTCCAGCGGAACATTGGTGCGGTGGAAATACTTCACCTCCGGCACGACGCCTGCTGCGGTATAGAATCCCGCATCCATAAAGCCGTAATTGAGCAGCGATGCGCCGTCTTCGATCTGCGCGGCGATTCTGTGCTGCATGGTATCTTCCTTTTTAGAGCCGAACGGCGCGCCGTAATCGGCGGTCATGTTATGGCTGATCAGCGGACACGCGGCCAGACAGACCGCAAGCGCCAGCGCGGCCGACCATTTCGGCATACGGATTCTTGCCAGCGGAACCAGCCCCAGTACCGTCATCCCTGCCAGCGCAAAGCCGTAATACGGATAGCTCTTGCCGCCCACGAACACCGCCAGCGCGCCCAAAGCCGCCATGAGCACAACAGCTGGACGGGTCTTTCTTTCCTTCATAACAAACCACACAAGGCCGAAGAGAATCAGCGCCGTGTATCTCAGGTTCGTCCACACCCAGTCCAGCCCGGACAGCGCCATGGCCTTCACCCGGCTCAAAATGCCCGCGCTCTGACCCGAATACAAAAACAGGTTGTCGTACAGATACACCTTCAGCCAATCCCCAACCGCGCCGTTTACGCCGAAATAGATCACCCACGGCAGCGTTGACAGCACAAAACCAACGATCAGCCAGCCTGCGCTCTCCAAAAACGACTTCCATTCCTTCTTATATAGATGCCGGAGCAATACCCAGCCCAGCAGCCCGGCATGCACGCCGATCATCGTAAACTTGATCCAGAACACGCACCCGGTCAGAACGCCATTCAAAACGAGGCTTGTTGCGCTCATCCGTTCCCGGTCGCTCCTCAGGTACGCGCACACGCTCACCAGCGTTCCCATCATCAATGGCAGCGCCATTTCCTCTGCGCTGTCGCCCTCGGCGAAGCTCACCGACGAGTATACCAGCACCGCCAAAACCGCAATCATCGCCGATGCGCTCTTTGCCCCGTGCATCCTTAAAAATCGGTGCGCCAGATACAGCATGGCAGAGGCCAGCAGCACCTCCATGACATACACGCCGAAGAACCCCGAAAACGACACCCACGCGCACAGCGCATGCAGTGCATACAGCAGCGGACCCTTATGGTCGTACAGATCCCTGTACACCACCTGCCCCTGCGTCATGCCCTTGCCGATGGTAAAGTAAATATTCGCATCCGACCAGTCGTTCACCGGATACGCGGGCGATGATTTGCTGCACAAAAACAGCACAGCCGCCGCCACCAGCAGCGCCCACGCAAACACGCGGATTTCTCTATGATTGACGCGCATACGCATACGCCTCCTTTTGTCCAGTGTACCACAGGACGCTGAATCCCTCAACGGCATTTTTTCCGTTCTTTTGATGCCAATTCATTGACGTTCGGTTTTCAATCCCTTACAATATATAATAGCATAAAATGGCCTGATATGTCCTGAACATCGATAAGGAGAATGCCCCTATGTCTTTCGCATCGGATGTGAAGAAGGAGCTAGCCATCGTCAAACCCGAAAAGGAATGCTGCGGACTGAGTGAAATCTGCGGTCTGTACCAGTCCATGGGCAGCCTGAGCCTGCTTGGACGCGGCAAGGTGAATGTGCAGCTGATCAACGAAAGCCTGGCCGTGTGCCGCCGCGCCTACACCCTGCTGGTTCAGACGCTCCACTTAACGCCCCAGATCCACTACGTCGACAGCGCCCGCTTCGGCGGCACGCGCAAGTGTGTGCTCACCCTGGGTCCCATTCAGTCGCCCGTGCTCCTCGCAGCCCTGGGCATGATGACCAAAAAGCCCGACGGCTCCTATGCCTTCCGCTCGGCCACGCCGCGCCATCCATTGACCCGTCAGTGCTGCATGCGCGCCTACCTTCGCGGCGTGATGCTCGGCGGCGGCACCATGTCCAACCCGGAGCAGAGCTATCACCTCGAAATTCCCTGCCGCGACGCCGATATGCAGGCCATGATGGCCAAGTGCATCCAGCGCGCAGGCCTGCCTGTAAAACCCGGCAAGCGCCGCGAGCACTCTTTCTTCTATTTTAAGCAGTCCGATCAGATCGTGCAGTTTCTCACCGTCATTGGCGCGCACAACTCCGTGATGAACATCGAAGACCTGCGCGTCAAGCGTCAGGTGATGGAAACCGTCAACCGCGCCATGAACTGCGACAGCGCCAACCTGCAAAAGCAGATGAACGCCAGCCAAAGCCAGATTGAGGGCATCCGCCGCCTGCGCGACGAGGGCATTCTTGCAACCCTGCCGCCGTCGCTTCAGGAAATCGCCCACCTTCGCCTCGACAACCCCGACGCCACCCTGCTTGAACTCGGCGCGCTGCTTGATCCGCCCATTGGCAAAAGCGGCGTCAATCACCGCATGCGCCGGCTGCTCAGTTATCTCAACGACCTTGAACCTGCGCAAAAGGAGGACCAATCATGATCACCGCTCCCGTTGACCTCAGCCGCTTCCTGCCCATCGGCCGCGCCATGGCCGCTGAAATTTCCGCCGCTGCCTGCAAATACAAATGCATGCTGACCCTCGAAAAGGACGGCATCGTTCTCAACCTCAAAAGCATGATCGGCCTGCTCAGCCAGTCGATCCCGAAGGACGGACTCATGACCGTCGTAGCCAACGGCGAAGATGAGAAGGAAGCGCTGGAAACGATTCTCGAAATGATTAGCAGGGGCTGAGCCCCTGCACCCCGGACTGCTTCGCAGGGCTTGGCCGACGGAGTTTGGTTTTGCATGCTCAGACTGCCGGTCGGCGACAGGCCTCCCGGCTCGCTTGTGTGAGCGGGTTTGGTTATCCTTGTTGATGACTGATTTGTGTGGAAAAGTCGTGGATAAGCTGTGGAAAACTTCCGCAAACCCTTTTCACATAAGGATTTATTTTTCCACATCAAGTTTTCCTTGTGATGTGGGAAATGTGGAAAACTTGGATTTTTCATCGTTTCATCATCCATTTGCAGCCTTTTTGTCGAACGGTTTTCCTGAAAAAGGGCAGGAAACATCCTCCGGGAACTCGAATCTTATCTTTATGCCCGTTTTACGGGCTGCCCTGAGTGAACTCAGCTGTGGAGAAATCATGGGAAAACAGGGGGCTTTCCCACAGTTTTTCCAAGTGCGTTTTTGAGGCGCTGCAAGGGTTTGAATGGCTTTTCCACGTTTTCCACACCCCCTACTACTACTACTATATATATATTCCTACTACTATAAGATACTGGAGGTTCTCACATGAAATTTGAATGCTCGGCTCAGGAGCTGCTCGGCGGTCTGATCAATGCAACGCGCGCGCTTTCTTCCCGTCCCGCGATGCAGATCCTCGAGGGCGTGATGCTGCACGCCGAGGATGATGAGGTCGAACTGCTCTGCTCCGACGGCTCGCTTTCCATCAAGAGCTGCGTCAAGGCCAAGGTCAGCCAGATGGGCGACGTGGTGCTGCCCGGCAAGCTGCTCACCGAAATCGTGCGCAAGCTGCCCGAGGGCACGGTGTCCTTCAGCATGAACGACAAAATGGTCGTCACCATCCGCTGCCAGCAAAGCCGCTCCACCATCACCGGCGCGAGCCCCGACGAGTTCCCGCAGATGAAGGATCTCATCAACACGCCCGCGCTGCACTTCCCGCAGAAGAAGCTGCGCGACATGATCGGCAAGGTCACCTTTGCCATTGCGCTGCAGGAGAGCCGTCAGGCGCTCACCGGCTGCCTCATGGAAATCAGCGCTGACGAACTGCGTCTGGTGGGTTTGGACGGATTCCGTCTGGCGATGCAGCGCTATCACGACAACTTCGTCATGCCCGAAGGCGTCGAAAAGATCAACGCCATCGTGCCCGGCCGCGTGATGAATGAAATCGCGCACATCATGGCCGACGACGAGGAAGCCATGGCGACCTTCCACATCGAGCGCACCCACATGATGGTTGTGATGGGCTCCACCACGCTGGTCACAAGCCTTTTGGCCGGCGAGTACATCAACTACCGTCAGATTCTGCCTTCTGCGTGGCTGACCCGCGTCACGGTGAAGCGCCGCGAGCTGCAGGACGCCATCGAGCGCGCGAGCCTCATGGCCAAGGAAGGCAAGAACAACCTCATCCGCATGAAAGCGAGCCAGAACAATCTGCGCATCACCTCCATGAGCGAGCTGGGCGACGTGCTGGAGGAGCTGGACGCCAATCTCGAAGGCGAGGACATTGAAATTGCGTTCAATTCCCGCTACATTTCGGATGTTATCCGCAACGTGGACGAGGAATGCTGCACCCTATGCATGAACACCAATGTGAGTCCCTGTGTGATTTCTCCTTTGGAGGGTGACAGTTATCTTTATCTGGTGCTGCCGGTGAGGGTTTATAACTGATTTTTGTCTTGAAGAAGCTGGGATGAAGAGTCCTGGCTTCTTTTTTTGCGCAGTTTTGCGCGGGGGGGATGCACGACGTGTGCATGTTACTCGTACCGACGAGGGACGGGTTCTACTTTTTCCGGAAAAAGTAGCAAAAAGCAGGCGACGCGTCGCTTAAGGGAAATCCCCTTATGATTGCCCGGTTTAGGAACGGGGTGCGCGATTCGGCTTGGCGTGGGTGAATGGCTTTGGGTTCTTTGTTTATTGGCGTTGCCGCGAGCGCGCCCCTGATCCGTTCCCAAACCGGGCGAGGGGATTTCCCTGCGCTCCTAATGTCGCCCACGCCGCCCGCCACTTGGGTGTATCTTTTTTTCGTAATGTGTCCGTAGGAAAAGCCAGAGTAGCCGCATTTTCTTTTGTAAGGACTGATAGCAGTCTGAAAATGAAGAAGAGGGCGCGTCACATGGTGCGCCCGGAACTATGGCTTAATTGTTTGCCACGTTCCTCTTCCTTATATCCCTTACCTTATTCATACGGGGGTCCGGGGTGTCCCCGGT
>JAGBBE010000099.1 GCA_017938645.1 Clostridia bacterium | reverse complement strand
TTTGTGAACCGCTTCAGCGAGCTGACCGCCAACATCAAGACCAGCGACGCGACCATGGAACAGGCCATCACCGGTCTGAAGACCGCCGCTGAGATTTACGAAGAAGTCACCGCTGACGTGTCCGGCATGTGGTCCGGCGCCGCCGAGGCCAACCCCTTCAACGGCTGATCAAACAGAACTGATTTCCCCCGGGCAGGCCTCCTGCCCGGGGGATAAAAGACGGAGGATACAATGGCCGACCTGATTCGAGTTGATTACGGGCAGATGGACAGCCTTGCTTCGGACGTAAGAAGGCTGGGCGATGCTCTGGATACAATCAAAAGCAGAATAAGCGCAGTCCGGGTCGAGCAGAGAAGCGGAGCTGATGTAAGGGTTTCGCTTCCGTCCGTCAGATTCAATAGCATTGAACAGGCCATGCGATCCGGAACGACGGAAGAATGTCTCAAGAGCCTTGCCGCCAATGTGGGATCGCTGAATTTTTATACGGACAGGCTCCGCAGGGGCATCAATGAGGCTTTGGCGACATTCAGCGACAATGAGCGGATGCTTGCCGGCAATTTCAACGGACTGAAAACTCCGGACGGGCTGATGCTGGGCGTGGCTCAGGCTATGGGATATGGCCTTGAACCCGCAGGCTGGACGCCCGCTATGCGCGAAAAACTCCAGAACGTTCTCAAGGACGCGCAGATTCTTACCGACGAGGACATGACTTTCCTGGTCTCCGGTGATCAGGCGTTTCTGTTTTCCCCTCTCGGCCTGATCGGCGCTTTTACCACCAAAACCGGACTCAGCGGCGTGTCCGCTACGTCCCGTATTTTCGATGGACAGCATCGACTGGAATCTGAATACAAGCTCGGCGTCATGGACGGCGGCTTATCATACAAGGACAGCCTGCTCAAGCCGGGCGATCTCTTCCGCGATCAGGGACAGTACGATACCAAAACCGGCAAGAGCTCCAACAAGGCAAAGGATACCGGCAAGCAGCTCGGACTGTTTGCAGTGGGCGCGTCCGCCGAAGAATCCTACTCCGCCATCGGCGAAAACTTTGCCCGCAAGGATGGAAAACTGTCTGCTGAAGGCAGCGCAGGCATCGGCAATCTGGGCGCCACCGCCAGCATCAAGGGCGGCATCGGCACGTTCGTCACCGGCGACAACAAGGGCGATCTGATCATTGGCGGCGAGGCTCAGGTGGGCGTGTCCGCCTCTGCAATCAACGTGGACGGCTCCATGACCTATGAACTGTGCGACTACGTATCCGTAGGCGTCGGCAGCGAGGTTTCCGTACTGGAAGGCGAAGCCAGCGCGGGCGCAGGCGTGGGCTATGTGGACGGCAAGATGATGGCCTATGCGGAGGCCAGCGCCGAAGCCAACGTGGCCGAGGTTGAAGTGGAAGGCTCGCTGGATCTGGGCCTGGTAGAAGGCAAGGTTGGCGGCAGCGTGTCGTTTGGCATTGGCGCCCATGCCAAGGCCGGTTATGACGACGGCGTGATTTCCTACGACGTGGGCGCAGCCTTTGGCCTGGGCGTGAGCGTCAAGGGCGAAGTGGACATCAGCGGCGCGATCGACGCTGTGGGCGACGGTGTGGGCCACGTGATGAAGGCTGCCTCCGAAGGCTGGAATATGCTTCAGTCGTCCTTCGCAGGCTGATCGGGTGAATAACGATGATGAAATCTATGTTTCTGATCTGCGCCGCTGTGGTGGCGCTGATGGCGGCAGGGTGCGCAGTATACAGGCGCGCCCTTGCACGCCATGCGGTGCGCACCACCGCTGTGGTGCGCGCGATTACTCCGCTGGGCGGAAATGGTCAGCGGCTGGCACAGGTGGAATTTGCCGACCCTCAGGGTCAGCTGCATCTGTATCCCGCGCAGCGTTACGGCATGAAAACCGTGCGCGTGGGTGATACGGTAAATATCCTTTATATCCCCCGCAAGGCGCTTGGCATGGAGAACTTTCAGATCTTCATTCTGGCGCACAAAAAGGCCAATCCCCTTGGCATCTACACCATCGCCAGCGTGCTGCTGGCTGCTGTGGCCGCGGGCTTTACGCTTCTGGCCATGACGCTGTAAACACAAGTAATGCGATAATGGAGGCACAACAATGAAAATCGAAGGCCTGCTGCCCGTTGGATCGGTTGTCATGCTCAAGGAGGGCACCCACCGCGTAATGATCATCGGCTACTGCCAGAAGATGGTCGCTGAACCTCAGAAGCTGTACGATTACGTCGGCTGCCTGTTCCCCGAAGGCTACCTCAGCGCCGACAAGAACTATCTGTTCAACCGCGATCAGATCGATCAGGTGTTCCACTTCGGCTATCAGACCGAAGGCCAGATGGCTCTGGTGGAAAAGGTTGAGGAAGCCATTGTTCAGCTGCGCGGAAACGAGGAATAATGAAGATACAGCGCCGTCTGCTTTGGAATTGCCAGAGCAGGCGGCGTTTTCTTTTGCCTTTTTCTGCTTTTTTGGCTGTCAAAAACCATTCGCCCCGAAAAACGCGCATTTCGTCAGTTTCGCTTTTATCTGAGAAAGCTCTCTGATATACTTCAATCATCGAAGGAAAACAAAACTTCCTGAGAGCGAAAGACGAACCCGAAACCCACTTGAAATAAAAGAAATGGAAGGTGCAAGAAATTATGAGTCACTGGATCGTAACGATCAGAGCAATCCTCCGATTCCTCTCCGAAGCCCGCAAGGCGCAGGACGAACTCAACAAGGCCAACGAAGCCATGAACAAGGCGGCGCAGGATCTGTGCAGCAAGTGGCAGGGCGATGCGGCTGCAGCCTTCGCTCAGGAACAGGGCGTCCTCTACCAGCACTGCTCCCAGCTCAGCAGCGTAGGTTCCGAATATATGAGCCTGCTGCAGCAGACCGCTCAAAAGTATGAAGAAGCCGAACAGCGCGCGACCAACGCGATCAAGGGCTAAGACAGCACACGACCAGTAGAGAAAAGGAGAAAAGACA
>JAGBBE010000098.1 GCA_017938645.1 Clostridia bacterium | reverse complement strand
TGGTTTGATGTTTTCCTCGTAAGCCGCGTTGGTACGGACAGCGAGGTGCAAATCCGTGAGAAGAAAAACCTTACTGGTATCTCCATCGATGTGGATATGACCGATGCTGTTACGCGCATCATGCCCACCGGTGAAGATGCTGATGGCAATGTTCTGTACCTCCCGGAACTGTACATCGACAGCCCAAACATCAGCGCTTTCCCGCATCCGAAGTGGATTCACCTTCCAGTGTCTGGAGCCAAGGAAGTGGCCGAAGGCGATAACTATAAGAGCCTGACATCCTGTTATCAGGATATGCGAAACGCGGCGCAGGCTGAATACGACGCTGGTTGCGATATGCCTACAGTCACTTTGAAGGTGGACTTCGTGAACTGCAAGGATACTGAAGAATACAAGCAGTTTGCCGCGTTGTCCGATATCTTTCTCGGCGATGCCGTCCGTGTGATTGCAAGACGCCTGGGCTTCGAAGTAACCATGCGCATGACGCAATACACCTACGATTGTCTTACTCGTAAGTACACCAGTGTCACGCTAGGAACGGCTGCCGAAACACTGGAAGGCACGACCATCTCTGCCCGCCAGCTGGCCTCCGGATCGATCAGCGGTACGAAGCTGATGCTTAACTCCATCGGCTCCGGGCATCTGCAAAACGGTTCGGTTGGTAGTCTGCAGGTGAAGGCAGCGGCAATCCAGAGCGCTCACATTCAGACAGCTGCGATCACTCAGGCGCATATCGCCCAGGCATTGATCGAAACTCTGAATGCTAACGCCATCACTGCGGTTTCTGCAAAGATTCAGGAATTGGCTGCCGGGCAGATAACCACAGATGAGCTTTATGCTTCTATTGCAATGATCTCCACTGCCCAGTTGACCACTGCGAACATCATCAATGCCAACATCGAATGGGCGCAGATCGAATCGCTGGCTGCTGACATTGCTACCATCTCCAAGGCACAGATTACCAGCGCGAACATCGATGAAGCGAATATTGACTGGGCAGCGATCAACAGCTTGACTGCAGCAGTAGCCAGCATGGTCAAAGCCGACATCGAAACCGCTGATATTGACTGGTCGCATATCAAAGATCTGGCTACCGATACCGCGATCATTACGCAGGGTACTGCCGGTGAGCTTTACATCGCCAAGCTGGCTGTGACCGAAGCGAATATGGTATCACTGACCGTTGGCGAGCTTGTTGTGAAGGGCTCGGACGGCCATTTTTATTCCGTGAGCGTTGATGAAAACGGCGAAGTTGTCACAACCCTCAAGCAGGTAGCAAACGATGATGTTGCTGATCTGTCCATCCATGGCACGGAAAAGCTGATCGAAGGCTCTATCACAGCCAAGACGCTGAATGTGCAGGAAATCTTCGGTGACAACGCTACGATCAGAAGCCTGATCGCTGCCAATATCGATGTTGACACGCTGTTTGCTCGAGAAGCAACGCTCAATGCCATCAATGCGATGGACATCACGAGCAACACCTACCTCAAGCTGATGGTGGCCGAAAAGGCGGATCAATCAGAGGTTGATGCTTTGGGCGAACGTATGGATGCGGCAGAACTGAAGATCACGCCGGACGCTATTGTTTCTACGGTCACCGGTTCTCAGCAGTATCAGGACGACCTTGCATCTATTTCCGTGTCCGGGGACGGCATCGAACTGATCGTCGGCACTCAGACGGCTACAACCGCATCATGGACAGGTGTATCTACCATGAGCGAACTGAAGGATGGTATGCAGATCGCTTACTGGCTTCCGCAGGGCAGCGGTTCAAGCGTTACGCTGAATCTGACGCTTGCGGACGGTACGACAACCGGCGCAATCCCTGTTTACTACTCAGGTGGCACCCGCCTAAGTACACAGTATAGTGCTGGCAACATCATCCGTCTCACTTACCGCGAGAACGCCAAGTACTATACCAGCACGATTGCTCAAGGCTGGTGGGCTGATGCGAACTACAATACCGATACCTACGATCGCATCCGTCACGGTACGGTCAAGGCTAAGGAAACCTGCTCGTACTTCAAGTTCATTGTCAGCGACAATGAAGGCTATTATCTGCTTTCAGCTGGTAAAGCCTTTGATGTGTCGAAACCAATCCTGTATCTGACCAGTTCAGTGACAGCAGGGTATTCCACCACCAATGTGTACTTGGCCTATTCCAGTATTACTGTCAGGAATCACTTGTCGAGTTTCACGGGGACACTGGGTGCCTCGTTATATCTTGTTGGCACTCTTGTCGGTTCAAGCTTCCTTCCGGCTGAAACCTACCTGACCTGCACGCCTCCGACCGAAGAAGACGGGCTAACCTACATGCTGCTAGGCCTCATGACCTCTGCGTATGCCATGAATCTCTTCCCAGAGCATCCGCTGTACCGCTTTGTGGACGGAGCTTTCCAGCCACTATCGCAGGTCGCATATGAGGCTTATTCGGAGGTTGGCGAGGTTCGGACTGAGATGAGGACTGCCATTGAGCAGACCAATGCTGCCATTGCACTCAAGGCAGACCAAACCACGGTCACAGCGCTTTCCAACCGCGTTGACTCGGCAGAGCAGCAGATCACACCTGAAGCGATCACCTCCAAGGTGTTGCAATCTGCGCAGTATGCTTTTGAGAAGGCCGATGGTCGCAACTACTGCCTGAACAGCGCTGTGGAGCATAAGTTCGTGGATGGATACTACCGATTGGCATCTGGTGGAACCACTACTTCCACAGGTCAGCGCTTAGATCTGTCGGATGACTTCTTCTCCCACAGCAACGGACTGAGCAGAATGCTTTTTTCCTTTGATATCAAGCGCACCAATGTTGATGCCTCCGCTGCTGCAACTGCAGGCGTATATTCTGGTTTCTGGATTTACTATAACGTCTACGCTGCGGATGGTACGACCATTTCCACTACTGGACGCGGCTTCTATATGCGCACTTCTGATGCGGACTTCGTTGCAACAGACAGCGATTGGGTGCATATGACTTACGGCGTATATAACTTCTCCAGCTACAATCCGATCGATGTTGCCTATGCCTATATCGGCACAACCGCCCAGAAGGGCTGTACCGGTACAGTCGAGTTTCGCAATTTCAAGGTCGAAACATCGGAAACATGGACGGATTGGAGTGCTGCGCCCGAGGACATTTACGGTCTTTCCAGCCGTATGAGCAATGCTGAAAGCCGAATTACCCAGAACGCCAGCAACATTGCTCTGAAAGTTAGCACCAGCACTTTCAACGCTGGGAATATCTACAGAGGAACTACCGCGCCGACAACCATTTACTCCAATATGCTATGGCTTGATCTTTCTCTGTCGCCGCCGATCCTCAAACGCTGGAATGGCAGCACTTGGGTATCCGTTGGTGCGCAGGAAGTTAAGACCAGTGGCATCTCGATTGGCAGCAACAATGTAGCCATTACGACCGAGAACTTCTTGCTTCAGCTGCTGGATCCGGCTAACAACGAAAATGTTCTCATGGAGATGTCAGCTAATGGTCATGTTGGTTTCAAGCAACTGTACGCAGATGAAGTGATTTCCGATTCTGTTGCTCCCGCCTATAGCGGCTCGACATGGTTGTGGGTTGATCCCACGATTGCTACGCCTACAGCAACAGACTTCAGATCACTTGGCGAAGCAGTAGCTGTGCTGAATAACAAGTATCTTCGAGAGGATGTCCACATCTATCTTCCGTGGGGAACCGATGTGTATGAGCCTTCCGGAGTCTTGATTCAAGGTATCTTCGGCCCTGGGAAGCTAACCATTCATGGGTACAGCGAAAACAGTATCCTCAACAGCTACATTAAGGTGAAGGGCTGTCACGCCACGATTTGCTTCCAAGACCTGTATCTGCGTGAAAGCAGAACTTTGAACGGATCCAATCGGCAACCGTATCTCATTGAGTTGCAGATGGACTACTATGTTGAGTTTGTCGGCTGTACTCTGGACGCGAACTCTATCACGTACGACTCTGTGTACAGCAGAGGCTCATATGCGTATTTCGACACCTGTGGCTTCTACAACGCCCTTCAGGGCTTGGAAGTCTACACGGGTCAAGCGTATATGATGAACTGCTGTGGCTCGTGCTCATGGTCAATGATGTGCTATGGTGGCATCATCATCGCCACTGGCTCAGTGCCTGGGGGTAGCCGGGGAACCGGCAATAACGGACAGATCTTTGCATCTTCTGTTTACTACGATTACGGCACTTCCATTTCGCCTATCACGCCTGCCGATACCGGCATTTTGTATGCCACGAATACGAGAAGCTATCGCGGTGGATGGCGTACGGATACCTACGATGTGGTTCAGGGTGTGTATTCTGATAGCGGGTATTACTCTGGTATCAGCTGGAATTACGGATGCATGTGGTTTGGCTTGGCTCAGAACTTGCTTTCGGGATGTACTGTGGAGTCTGCCACGCTCACGCTTCACCGAAAGACGGGATCGGGTTCAAGCAGCGCAAGGTATGTCTACCTCTGTGCGATCTATAACACCTCTGCGAGTGGCGCACCGAATATCGCTGTCAACTATGGCAGTATTGGTACAATCGGGCGTGATAAGCAGGTGACATTCTCTATTCCTGTTGACGCTGTTCAGGGTATTGCTGATGGCATCTATGGCGGCTTGTGTCTCTATGAGACTCCGTATAACTTCGGCTCCTCTAACTGGTCGGATAGCTACATGAGAATGAGTGGCTATGATACCGACATCGAACCGTATCTTGAAGTTGTGTTCAGCGGCTCCACTGCCGTTGGGTAAGGAGGAAAAAGTGTATATTGCTATCCCGTTGGGCGGGCAGATCCGTATGGTGATCTGCTCGTCTTTTGTTATCGCGAAACGAAAGGATGCCACTCACTATGATCTGAGCGGTGATAACTTTCAACTGACTTTCATCACGAACGAGCAGGCTTATGTGTTTGAGGACTCCATTGCGATTACTGAAGGTATGGAGCTTACGCATGACCTGATCGCTCAGTCCCTGCCTTTTGAACGCTTTGTTTCTGTGAGCGCAGAAGAAGCGTTGCCGAATGCGATTGGTTTGCTTCTGAGGCTTGCTGTTGCTGATGGTCGGGTCACGGACGAAGAGCTTCTCCGTATCCAGCCCGCACTCGAAGGGCGATTGTGGCAGCCTGGCATTGATGTCAAGGTTGGTGATGTGTATACCTTCGGAGCTTTCTTGTGGCGTTGCATCCAGGCACACACAACCCAGGGAACCTGGCCTCCGGATACTGTTCCTTCGCTTTGGCGAAAGGTCGAGATCATCCACGAGGATGCTGTGCGCGTGTGGGCTGAGGGCATCGACTATGTTGTCGGCGATGAAGTTGCATACCCGGATACTGACGGTATGCTCTATACCTGCCAGCAGGCTCATACATCCCAGGCTGGATGGGAGCCTCCGACTGTAGCAGCGCTGTGGTTGGCACAGGATCATTCCGGTGATGCAATGGCTGAGGACAGTCAAATCGAAACTGAAGCGTAAGCCGCTCATAGGGGCGGTTTTGCTAATAAACCCTTAAGGAGGATATGAAAATGCGTGACTTTACCATTGATCTGGTCTGGACGAAGATCCAGGTTGCCGTAACTGCCCTTGGTGGCTGGTTCGGCTATTTCGTTGGAGGTGTGGATGGCTTTATGACTGCGCTGATTGTACTGATGGTGCTTGACTACGTGACTGGCATCATGTGTGCCATCGTGGACAAGCAGCTGTCTTCTTCCATCGGCTTTAAGGGGCTGTTCAAGAAGATGCTGATTATCATGCTCGTCGGCGTCGCTCATATCGTCGATATGCATGTGGTCGGCTCTCACGAAGCGCTCCGCAGCGCCGTGATCTGCTTCTACCTCTCCAACGAAGGTGTCTCTGTTATGGAGAACGCTTCCAGGCTGGGGCTGCCCATTCCTGAGAAGCTCAAGGCCGTCTTGGCCCAGCTCCATGACAAGCCCGCGCTTCCCGAAGGCAATACCACGACCGACCAGGGTGACGGCGAATAACCGCCACCCTTTTCCTTTGGAGGTGGAATGATGAGCAGAGTAAATACGCCCCTGACGAATGAGCATTTTGCTGCGTTCTGTTTGAACATGATTGGCCAGCCTTATTGGTATGGCACGTGCCTCTACAAGTGTACCGAGAGTCTTCGCGCAAGAAAGGCGAAGCAGTATTCCTCCCATTACAAGGACTCGCGAACCAGCCGCTACAAGCAGGACATTGCTGACAAGAAGGTCTGCGGTGACTGCGTTGGCGCATGCAAGGGTTATGCTTGGACTGGTGGCGGCCTGACGGTGCTCGAGGCTATCGGCACTGATAACAAGATCACCAGTAAGTATGGTGCCAACGGCTGTCCCGACAAGTCTGCGAATGGTATGTTCAGCTACGCCAAGAGCAAGGGCATGAATCATGGCACAATCGATACGCTGCCGGATGTTGTCGGCTTAGCCCTTCACAAGGATGGTCATGTCGGCTATACAGTCGGTGGAGGTTATGCTGTGGAATGGAAGGGCTTCTCCTATGGCTGTGTCAAGACCAAGATTGCAGGCCGTGGCTGGACAAACTGGTATCAACTTCCGTTCATCGACTATGGCGATAGTGATACCGCTGGTCAAGCTCCCACGAACAATACGGTTCTTGGTGCTCGAACCTTGAAGAAGGGTATGCAAGGCAGCGATGTCAAAGCCATGCAGGAACTTCTGCTCCAGCTCGGCTATGAGCTTCCTAAGCATGGTGCCGATGGCGACTTTGGTTCTGAAACCCAGGCAGCTGTTCTGGAGTTCCAGAAAGATGAAGGCATCAAGCAGGATGGCCTTTATGGCGATCTCACGCATCAGACGCTCATGGATGCCGTTGCCGATGATGACGAAGGCAAGCAGGAAACGCCCTCTCCTGAAACGCCCGATCTGCCTGAAGAAGAAATCGAAACGCCTAAGATGGCAACCGTTGTCATCACGTCCGAGGGTGGAAAGGTCAACGTGCGTGTTGGCAATGGTACCAACTACGGAAGAATCACTTCTGTGGCTCCCGGTACGACTTTCAACTATGTTGCTACGGCGCTCAACGGTTGGCACGCCATCGAGATTGGTGCGAAGATCGGCTGGGTATCGGGCAACTTCTCAAGGGTGATTCAGGTATGACGCTTGACCTCTTTGAACGCGAAAAACGGTATCAGACCATGGTATCGATTTCCCGCAAAATGCTTGCTGATGGCATTATCAGCAAGAAAGATTTTGCGCGGGTTGAAAGCTATCTTAACGAAAAATATCAGCCCATTCTCAGGGCTGAATTAACTTGATAATTCTGAACTTCAGAGGTAATATGCGACACTGACAAGGAGGTGATACGCTTGGAGAAGAGAATCACAATGGTTCAGCCCAGCATTCCGAGGCTAATTGAACTTTTGCGCGTTGCTGCATATGCTCGTGTTTCGAGCGGTAAAGACGCTATGCTCCATTCCATGTCTGCTCAGGTCAGCTACTACAGTGAGCTGATCCAGAGAAATCCCGAATGGAAGTATGCGGGTGTTTACACCGATGAGGCATTTACGGGTACGAAGGACAACCGTGAAGGGTTCCAGCGCATGCTTGAGGATTGCCGTGCAGGCAAGATCGACAGGATCATTACCAAATCGATCAGCCGATTTGCTCGTAACACCCTGACTCTCTTGAATACCGTGCGTGAACTGAAAGAACTGGGTGTCGATGTATACTTTGAGGAACAGAATATTCATTCCATGAGCGGGGATGGCGAGCTGATGCTTACCATCCTCGCTTCTTTTGCACAGGAAGAGAGCCGGAGCGTTTCTGAAAACTGCAAATGGCGAATCCGCCAGCAGTTCAAGGAAGGCAAAACCTATGGCTGGGGCTTCATGTATGGTTACCGTATCAAAAAAGGAGAGGTCACCATTCATGAAGAGGAAGCCCAGGTAGTACGCTGGGTTTTCGAGAGCTACCTTGAAGGCATGGGGACTGCTGAAATTTCTCGCATCATGCGTGAGAAGCAGATTCCTTCTTATCGAGGTGGTACATGGTCCCCCAAACGGGTTTTGGCTATGCTCAAGAATGAAAAGTATTGCGGCGACTCCATGTTGCAGAAGAAGTACGTTGAAGACCACCTGACCAAAAAACTGAAGATCAACCACGGCGAACTGCCTCGCTATTACGTGGAAGATTGCCATCCGGCTATCGTTTCACGCGATGACTACCGACTTGTGCAGTGTCTCATCGAGTTCAACTTCCGTCGTAATAACATCAGCCCAAATGCGCCGGTTTTCTCTGCGTTGACGGGGATGATTGTATG
>JAGBBE010000097.1 GCA_017938645.1 Clostridia bacterium | reverse complement strand
TCAAAGGGGATTTCCCGGAGCGACGCGTCGCCTGCTTTTTGCTACTTTTTCCGGAAAAAGTAGATCCCGTTCCTCGTCGGCACGAGTATCATGTGTTCAACACATCCCCGCGCAAAACCGCGCAAAAAAACCAGCGTCCCTTCCGCAAAGAAGAAACGCTGGTTCTTGTGATAACGATCATATCTGCGAAGCATTCCCCCGCTTCAGCTTCCCTGCACCATCCGGTAGGTATTGCCGTTGGAAGCATTCGAGGTGTAAAGGGTGTCGGAGGTGTAGCTCAATCCGTCCACCATCACGGTGCCGTCGTCACCGATGAAGGTGATCTCGTAGGCGGGATCGTTCCAGTACAGACCGGCGGCCGGGTCATATTTGGTCACGTACCACTTGCCGGTGCAGGAGGGCTGGCCGGAACTGTAGGTGGCCGAGAAGAACAGGAAGCCCTCGTAGGTGCCGTCGGCGCGCAGGGTGAGCAGGTCGGCCAGCTTGTCATCGCCGTTTTCAAACCACCATACGCCCTCCAGATCGGCCATGATTTCAGGCTCCGGGTCGTAGAGGCTGTCGGAAAGCATCGTGAGGTCGCGCAGGGGAACGAAGCCCCATACGGTGCGGCCGATGCTGTCCACCGTAGCCACGTAGGCGAAGTTGTCGTCGTAGGTGCCCAGACAGCGCAGGCGCGCGCCTTTGGAAACGGTGAGAACCGGCGTCTGTGAGATATCCGGGTCGTCGGTGAGAACGGTCTTGCGCAGGGTGACCACGCGCGCGTTGAGCGGATGGGAGTCCGGCCACGGATCGGCGCCTACGCCGTCGATGTGCGTGCGGCGGATGTAGCCGATGCGCTGCTGACGGGGACTGATGTCGTAGCGGATCACGTAGTACTCGCCGCCGTATTCGTTGCGCCAGGTGCGCAGCTGCCATACATCGCCCTTGAAGCTCACAGTGGCGTGTCCGTTGGCCGCGCGGAGGGCGTCGTCGATGTAGGGCGCGGTGAAGACTGAGGCTTTGCTCAGTTCCTTGGTAAACTTCATCAGCGTGTTCGAGGTGCCCAGCAGGTACTGTCCGCCGTCGAGCGAGGCCAGCATCCAGCTGAGGTGGCGCACCTCGTCCAGCGTCTTGGGGAAGAGCTCGACGTTGAAATGCTCCAGCCATATGCCGCGCCTGAAAACGACCGACGCGCCGGTTTCATCGGTGAAGATGTAGTAGCTGCCGTCGTCGGAGAGCCTGACGCTGGTGCCGTCAAATTGGGCGTTGGTGAGGCGGTGACGGTTGTCATAGCACTCGAAAGAATACCACAGTTTCTCGTGATAGGAGATGGTGAACTTCGTGCCGTCGGAGGTGAGGGTCGGCCAGCCTTCATAGCTGTCGCCCGGCTGAAAAAGTACGCCGGTGAAGGTCTTGAGCTTGCCGTCCTCCTCCAGAAGAAGCTCGTTGTGCATCGTACCGCGCAATGCGGCTACGTTGCCCACCTGCGAGCACAAAGAGGTGTAGAGTTCATAGTCGCCGGTTTTTTCGGCCAGCTCCAGAAGCTTGCCGTTGAGACCCCAGCGGGCCTGGGCGGGAAGCGGAAGCAGAACAACCAATAAGAAAAGCGCCAAAAAGCGTTTCAGCATTCAAAAGACTCCTTGTTTCGGGATCGTACCTTTTATTATAACAGATATTTGCAGGCTTTTCCATATGAAAACCCCGGAGGATGGCCTCCGGGGAAAAGTTTCCTTATTTTAGTTCTGCCACCCTCGATACAAATCCGCAATCACATCCTCAATGGGCGCATGGGTAATCTCCACATCGCGAAGCCCTTGAATCTGCCCGGCGCTTTCCAGAACGCGCGGCGCGTCGCTTCCGTCAAAGGCGTAAAAGTGCTGTCCGGCGTGGGTTTTGAGATAGTGCGCGCACTGGATGTTGGGCGCGTCGCCTTCGCAGGTAACGGCGAGGGTGCGGCGGTCGCCGGTGCGCTCGATGAGTCCGGCGCTGGTGCCGTCGTAGGCCACGGAGCCGTTGTTGAGAAGAATCAGGCGGTTGGACATGGCGGTCAGGTCGTCCATGTCGTGGGAGGTCACCAGGATGGTCGCGCCTTCCTCACGGTTGAGAGAGCGCAGACAGTCGATGATGCGCCGCTTGGCCAGCACGTCGAGGCCGAGGGTCGGTTCGTCCAGCAGGATCAGTTCCGGCGAGTGCAGAAGCATCAGCGCAAGGTCTGCGCGCATGCGCTGACCGAGGGACAGTTCGCGCACGAAGCTGTTGAGAAAGGGCTTGAGGTCGAGAAGTTCGACGTACTTTTCCACGTTTTTGTGGAAAACATCGTCGGGAATGTCCCATACGTCGCGTTTCCATTCGAAGGAACGCATCACGGGATGATCCCACCACAGCTCCGTGCGCCCGCCGAAGAGCACGCCGATCTTTTTCATCAGCTTCACGCGGTCGCGCATGGGGCTCTGCCCCATCACGGTCACGGTTCCCTCGTCGGGCATGAGCAGGCCGCACAGGAGCTTGAAGGTGGTGGATTTTCCGGCGCCATTGGGGCCGGCGTAGGCGGCAAACTCGCCGCGCTTCAGGCTGAGGCTGACGTGATCGAGCGCGTGCACCATCCTGTCCTCGTGATGGAACCAGCCGGTTTTCTGCCGCTGACGGAAGGTTTTGCTCACGTTTTGCAGTTCAACTGCGGTGTCCCATGGCTTTGTATCTTGCACAGCCCACTTTGACATAGTGCTTCATTCCTTTCCTGAAAAGAGTCGCAGCCGCGGAGGCCAGCACGATGGCGATGAAAACCGGCCACGCCGTCCACAGCGCGTCAAGCCTGCCTAAGAGAATCAGTCCGGGCAGATAGGTCAGCGCGCCCAGCGGCACGGCGGTGCACAGAAGCCCCACCACGGCGCGAGGCATGCCGCTCAAAGGGTAATCGGATACGGTGTCGCAAAGGCCGAGGAGCACGTCGCTGAGTTCCTCGCAGCCCACAGGCTCCCAGAAGGCGGCGGAGCCTGCGATGTAGGCAATGGCGAGCCGGATGAAAATGCGGCTTAAGGCAAGGATAATAAGCAGCGCAATCCAAAGCGGCGTCACGGTGATTCCGCTCTTTGGCACAAAGAGAATCAGCGCGGCGAGGCCGCAGAGCATGCTCTCCGAACCGGATACGGGCATGAAGCCCTCGGTCAGAAGCTGCATCCACAGAGGCAGCGGCTGGATCAGCATGTGATCCACCTGCGCGCGGCCGATGCGGCGGCTGATCTGCCCCACGTTGTAGTTGCCAAACAGCAGGCTTTCCAGCCCTTTGGCGAAGATGTGAAACGACAGCATCACCAGCACCTCATCGGACGTGAGCCCTCCCGCGCCGCCGAACTGCACCGAGAGAAGCGCCACGCCTGCAAACGACGAAAGCGCCATGATCGTTTCGCACAGAATCGTCACGCAGGCGGTGAAGGGATCCTGCGTGGTGTAAACCCAGTCCATGCGTGCATAGAGCTTCCACAGGCGGAAAATGCGTTTAACCACCGAAGCTCACCAGCCTTTCCATGGAACGGCTGAACCACCTGAGGATGACGGGCCAGAGCACCGCATTCCAGAAAATCTGAACCGGGATGATTTCAACAGGCGCGGCGAGTCCTGCGTACAGGCTCAATGGCGCGCCGGCCAGCGTGCCAAGCGGCGAAAGCGCCAGCCATTCTCCGATGCCCCATGGCAGCGCGGCGAAGGGAATGAGTCCGCCGGTGAAGAGCACGCCCAGCGCCGAGCGCAGAAGATGCACCTGCCAGCTGAGGTTGCCGATGCGGATGATCACGCAGGCGTAGAACAGGTCGATGACGAATCCCTGCGTCATGCAAAGAATCAGCGAGGGGAAAAACCACGCGCTTGCAGGCAGGAGCGGCACGTTCAGGCACAGTCCTGTCAGGGCGCACAGCGGCACGAACACCGCAAGCGGCACCAGCGACGCGCCCAAAGCATCCGCCGCCAGCTGACCCATCAGGCTCATGGGCCGAAGGCAGCGGCTGGCGATGGCTCCGTCATGAAGCCATGAGCCCGCAGGCGTGCGCACGTCCAGAAGCGGAGCAAGCGCCGCCGAACACAGCGTGTACTGAAGGGTCTGGGTGAGCGTCATGCCGTTTGCGCCGCCGCGCTGAAACAGGCTTCGCCACAATAGCAGCAAAAACATCACCCGCAGCGCCTGCAGCGCATAATTGCCGATGAGGCACGCAAGGCCGAAGGTTTTCTGCAGCCTTGCGCTCATGCGCAGTTCGGAAAAATAGGGTTTGAGGATCAAAAGAATAACCTTCTTTCCAATCAGAATGGAATGCCATATGTGCCCGCCCGGGCTTTTTCACAGAAAAAAAGCCGTCCCATGTCTGTCCATGGAACGGATGAAAATTCCAGATTTTTCCGTTCAAATGGGCAGACCTGTCCCCTGAACGGCGAAACCAGACATGCGCACGCGGCGAAGCACCAGATAACGACGGATTCCGTCCACCATGCACACATCCCTTCCTCTCGATGATGGATTCAGTATACGCGCCCATCCCTTCGTCTGTCAAGATGACTTTCTTTTCAAAGTATGCTATACTGTTTGCGCTGTTTTGGCAAAAAGAAAGGAGGGCGGGAGAATGCATTTCACATCGATCAGACTGAAGAATTTCCGCAACTATCCCACCCTGTCCATCGAGCCGCACCCGGGCATCACGGTATTGTGCGGGCCAAACGGCAGCGGCAAGACCAATTTGCTGGAGGCGCTGCACATGGTGTCTCTGGGACGCAGCCACCGCACGGCGCAGGACCGCGAGATGATCGCCGCCAGCGCCGAAAGCGCATCCATTCAGGCCATGACGCAGCGCCGCGACGGCAGGCACGACATCGAAGTCCGTCTGACCGCGCACGAAAAGCCGCACAAGCGCCTTCTGCTCTACGGCAAGCCCGCGCCGCGCATCGGCGACATGATGGGTCATGCCACGGTGGTCATGTTCTCGCCCGAGGACATCCGCATCGTGCGCGACGGCCCGGCTGCGCGCCGACGGTTTGTGGATATGCAGCTGTCGCAGATCCGCCCGGCGTACCTGCGCACGCTGAAGACCTATCTCAGCGTGCTGGAAAGCCGCAATGCGCTGCTCAAGCAGAACAAGCTCTTCGGCGTACAGGACTTCTCCACCCAGCTGGAGACGTGGGACGAGCAGCTCGCCCGCACCGCCGTGCCGCTGGTTCGCTCGCGCGCATGGTTCTTAAACGCGCTCAGCCACACCGCGTCCCGTCAGTACGAGGCCATTTCCGAAAATCCCGGCGAGCCTTTCGAGCTGCGCTACGTGGGCCCGCTGGCCCAGTCCGACGATCCCCTGCGCGCCATGCTCGACGGCCTTCACCGCGCGCGCCGCGAGGACATGCAGCGCATGTACACTACCTTCGGCCCGCACCGCGACGACGTGGCGCTGATGCTCTTCGGCCGCGACCTGCGCGCCTTTGGCTCCCAGGGTCAGCTGCGCACAGCCGTTTTGAGCATGAAGCTGGGCGAAATCCAGCTCATCACCGACGAAATGGGCGAACCGCCCGCGCTGCTTCTGGACGACGTTTTTTCCGAGCTTGACCTCAAGCGCCGCAGCGCCCTCCTGCGCTCCACCGAGGGCGTACAGACGCTCATCTCCTGCACCGACAAAGCCGACGCCGCCGACGCCCGCGCCGACGTCTTCTGGCACGTCAGTCAGGGAGCGGACGGCACAGCCCAACTGGAACAAGGGCTTCGCCCTTGACCCGTGCACCGCTTCGCGGGGGTGGCCGACGGAGTTTGGTCCTGACTTTTCAGACCGCCGCACCTGCGGTGAGCGAATGTACCGGTACATTCGCCGTGCGCAGCACCGGAGGGTGTCGGGGCTCGCTTGTGTGATCGGTTGTCTTTCTGCCTTAAAGTCAACGAATACAAAACAAATGCATCCCGCAGGCCCATTTCCAAAGTCTTTTGTGCTATAATCAGTGCCACAGCGCGTATGCTCACGCATACTGATCCGCAATGTTTTGGAAAGGGGTCCTTTGTTTTATGAATGCTTACACTTCCCGCGTTCTGGAAGGTCTCAAGGCCCGCAACGCTCACGAAAGCGAATTTATTCAGGCTGCCACGGAAATTCTCGATTCCATCTCCCCTGTGTTTGACAAGCATCCCGAGTACGAGGCCGCAGGCCTGCTCGAGCGCTTCGTAGAGCCCGAGCGCGTCATCCTCTTCCGCGTTCCGTGGATTGATGATTCCGGCAAGCCGCAGGTCAACCGCGCCTACCGCGTGCAGTACAACTCCGCCATCGGCCCCTACAAGGGCGGCATCCGTCTGCATCCCAGCGTGAACCTCTCCATCCTCAAGTTCCTCGGCCTTGAGCAGATCCTCAAAAACAGCCTGACCGGCCTGCCCATCGGCGGCGGCAAGGGCGGCTGCGACTTTGATCCCAAGGGCAAGAGCGACAATGAAGTGATGCGCTTCTGCCAGAGCTTCATGACCGAGCTGTTCAAGTACATCGGCGCTGACACCGACGTGCCCGCGGGCGACATCGGCACCGGCGCGCGCGAAATCGGCTACATGTACGGCCAGTACAAGCGCCTGACCGGCCTGTACGAAGGCGTGCTCACCGGCAAGGGCCTCACCTACGGCGGTTCTCTGGGCCGCAAGCAGGCCACCGGCTACGGCCTGTGCTACTTTGTCAAGAACATGGCCGAGGCCAACGGCAAGACCGTCGAAGGCAAGACCGTGGTCGTTTCCGGCTCCGGCAACGTGGCCATCTACGCCGCTGAAAAGATCACCGAAATGGGCGCGAAGGTCGTGGCCATGAGCGACTCCAACGGCTACGTCTACGACGCTGACGGCATCAAGCTGGACGTTGTCAAGCAGATCAAGGAAGTCGAGCGCGGCCGCATTAGGGAATACGCCGCCCGCGTTCCCGGCGCTGTGTACACCGAAGGCTGCAAGGGCATCTGGACGGTTAAGTGCGACATCGCCCTGCCCTGCGCCACCCAGAACGAGCTGGACGGCGAGGCTGCCAAGGCGCTGGTTGCCAATGGCGTATTTGCCGTGGGCGAAGGCGCGAACATGCCTTCCACCCTCGAAGCCACTGAAGTTTTCCTGAAGAACGATGTTCTCTTTGCGCCCGGCAAGGCTGCCAACGCCGGCGGCGTGGCGACCTCTGCTCTGGAGATGAGCCAGAACAGCATGCGTCTGAGCTGGAGCTTTGAAGAGGTTGATGAAAAGCTCAAGGGCATCATGAAGGGCATTTTTGCGCAGTGTGCCGCTGCTGCCAAAGAATACGGCGACAAGCCCACCAACTACGTGGTTGGCGCGAACATCGCCGGCTTCCTCAAGGTAGCCGAGGCCATGATGGCACAGGGCGTGGTGTAACAACAGCACTCTGACTGCAGAACCAGCGTTTCTTCACCTGAAGGGACGCTGGTTTTCCATATGATCCGATGAGAGGGTTCAGCCCCGGGGGTAAGACTTGTGATTTTGAATACCGGGCTTCGCACGGATGTGCCGGCGTTTTTTGCGCCTTGGTTTGTCAATCGCCTGAAAGAAGGATTTGTGCTGGTGCGCAGCCCGTATGCGCCGCATTCGGTGACAAGGTATCGGATTCATCCCGATGTGGTGGATGTGATCGGGTTCTGCACCAAGAATCCCGCGCCGATGCTCGGGCATATGGATCTGCTCAGGCCGTATGGACAGTACTGGTTCGTGACCATCACGCCGTACGGCAGGGAGATTGAGCCCCATGTGCCGCCGAAGGAACAGGTGCTGGAGGATTTCATCCGCCTCAGCCGGATTGTCGGGCCGGACGCGGTGGGATGGCGGTACGATCCGATTTTTGTGAATGATACGTACACGGTCGAGCGGCATCTGACGGAGTTTGAACGCATGGCCGCAAGGCTGGAGGGCGCGACGCATACGTGCGTGATTTCGTTCATCGACCTGTATGAAAAGGTGAAGCGGAACTTTCCCGAGGTGCGCGAGGTAAGGCGCGAGGAAAGGATTGCGCTCGGCAGCGGGATGATTCGCATCGCAAAAAAGCACGGCATGACCGTGCGTCCGTGCGCCGAAGGCGACGAGCTGGCCGCATACGGCGCGGATACGTCGGGATGCATGACCATCGGCGTGTATGAGAAAGCCATCGGTCAGAAGCTCCATCCGCCGAAGCTCAAACCCGGGCGCAAGGAATGCGCGTGCCACCTCAGCGCGGATATCGGAGCCTACCATACCTGCATGCACCTGTGCCGCTATTGTTACGCCAATTATGATGTAGATACGGTGCGGCGCAATCTTCTCCGTCACGACCCATCCTCGCCGCTGCTGATCGGCACGCTTCAGCCCGGCGACGTCGTGCGCGACGCCAGGCAGGAAAGCTGGCTTGACCGTCAGCTGCACTTTTAACAACGATCACCCAAGCGAGCCGGGAGGCCTGTTGCCGACCGGCAGTCTGAGCATGCAGGACCAAACTCCGTCGGCCACCCCCGCGAAGCGGTGCACGGGTCAAGGGCGAAGCCCTTGTTGAAAATTGTATGCGGTTCGTGTATAATGAGGGTATGGATTGGGAGAAAACTGAATTTGTAAAGGGGCGAGGTCTGTGATTATTACCATTGGTCGTGAATATGGAAGCGGCGGACGAGAGATTGGCGAGCTGATTGCAAAGAAGCTGGGCGTGCCGTTTTATGATAAGGAGATCCTCACCCGTGCAGCAGAGGAGAGCGGCCTGTGCAAGGAAGTTTTCGAGCGTCATGACGAGAAAGCCTCTGTGGGCGGAATGCTTGCAGGCACGCAGATGGGCGCCGCCGGAGCCGGACTGCAGATGCCGCTGAATCAGCGCGTATTTCTTGCGCAGTTTGACGCCATCACCAAGCTGGCGGCTGAAGGCGACTGTGTCATCGTGGGCCGCTGCGCCGACTACGTGCTCAAGGATCTGCCCGATGTGACGCATGTATTTCTTTACGCCTCCATGGAGAAGCGTATCGAGCGCATCATGCGTGTGGAAGGCGTTGGCCGCGACGCCGCGCGCGAATTGATTCGCAAAACGGATAAGCAGCGCAGGAACTACTATAATTTCTTTGCGGACGGCAACTGGGGTCTGCGTTCCAATTATGACCTGATGGTACGAACGGACTTCCATAAGCCGGAGGATATTGCCGACGCAATCATCTCCTTTGCGAAGGAAACCACCAAATAACGAAAGAAAAGAGGAAGCCCTATGCCTATTCTGGATATGCCCCTTGAGCAGCTCAAAACCTATCAGGGTGTAAATCCGCGCCCTGCGGACATCGATGAATTCTGGGACCGCTCCATCGCCGAGATGGAAGCCCTCGGCACGGGCTTTGCGCTTGAGGAAGCATCCTTTCAGGTGCCCAACACGCGCTGCTATCATCTGACCTTCACCGGCGTGAAGGGCGCGAAGATCCACTGCAAGTTTGTCCGTCCGGAAACGGTCGTCTCCCCCATGCCCGCCGTATGCGTTTTCCACGGCTATGCCGGACGCTCGCCGGAGTTCTCCGCCCTGCTCAGCTATGTGCAGGCGGGCTTCATCGTCTGCGCCATGGACTGCCGCGGTCAGGGCGGACGGTCTGAGGATGTGGGCGGCGTTGTCGGCAACACGCTGCACGGCCACATCATCCGCGGTCTGGACGAGAACAATCCCGAAAAGCTGCTCTTCCGCGACATCTTCCTCGACGCCGCGCAGATGGCGCGCATCGTGATGGACATGCCCGAGGTTGACGCCTCCCGCGTCAGCGCCACCGGCGGTTCTCAGGGCGGCGCGCTCACGCTGGCCTGCGCCGCGCTCACGCCCAATCTCTTCCGTGCCGCGCCGATGTATCCCTTCCTCTGCGACTACAAGCGCGTGTGGGACATGGATCTGGACAAGGCCGCCTACAAGGAGCTGCGCGACTATTTCCGTCTCTTTGATCCGCTTCACGAGCGCGAGGAGGAGGTCTTCACCCTTCTGGGCTACATCGACAACCAGCACATCGCTCACCGCATCAAGGCGGAAATCCTGATGTTCACCGGCCTTTTGGACGACATCTGCCCGCCCTCGACCCAGTTTGCGGCCTACAACAAAATCACCGCGCCGAAGAATGTTGCGATCTATCCCGACTTTGGACACGAACAGCTCTACGACAGCGGCGACCGCATTTTGACTTTCCTGCGGGGCTGACAAGGGCAGGGGCTGAGCCCCTGCACCCCGGACCGCTTCGCGGGGCTTGGCCGACGGAGTTTGGCCTTGCATGCTCAGACCGCCGGTCGGCAACAGGCCTCCCGGCTCGCTTGTGTGATCGGGTAGGATATAAAAGGCAGCGTTCCTTCGTAATGAGGGAACGCTGCTTTTTGGATAAAAAAAGAAGGGCTTTCGCCCTTCCTTTTTTTACGAAGATTATTCGTAGATGATGTTCACGTTCTCGAGACCGGCGTTCACAACAGCGTCGTTCTCCAGCACGGTGTTGTCGACCACGAGGGTGCCGTCCTTCATAGCAGCCAGCATGGCCTCGTACTCAGCGACGGTGAAGCCTTCGAGCTGCCAGGTATCCACGGGCAGGCCGACGGCGTCATTGTTGGCGCCCAGGCTGGTGGCAACGTCGCCCACGGTGTCCCACTCGCCATTGTAGTTCTTGGCGATGGCCCACTCGGTAGCGGACTTCAGGCCCTTGAGGGCGGAGGTGATAACGGTTTCGGACTGGGTGCTCTGGTCAACGTCAACGCCCACAACGAAGGCATCGTTGGCGGAGGCAGCAGCGGTGATGGAGTCGAACATGGAGCCGCCGCAGGCGAACACGATTTCCGTGCCGGTCTCGTACCAGCCAGAGATCATGGTCTGCAGTTCGGGAGAAGCGCTGAAGGAAGCGCCGTACTGCCAGGAGTACTTCAGTTCAACGGTCTTGCCCAGTTCCTTGGCAGCAGTGTTCACGCCCTGCGCGAAGCCATAGCCGTAACGGGCGCAAGCGGGGTTGGTGCCGCCGCCGCCGCCGGAGAAGCCGATCTTCTCAAAGCCGTCCTTGACGATGGCGTAGCCGGCCAGGTAGCCGGACTGCTCCTCGGCAAAGGCGATGGGAGCAACATTCTTCAGACCCAGCTGCCAGCCGTCGATGAACACGAAGTTCACATCGGCGAACTCAGCGGCAGCCTTGGCCAGAGCGGTGCCCTGCATGAAGCCGGCGCACACGATGACTTCAGCGCCAGCCTCAGCGGCGGCCTTCATGGCGTCATAGCGGTCGTCGTCAGTGGCTTCGTTGCCATTGGCGGGCTGGTAGTACTTGTAGCTCAGGCCGTTGGCGGCGGCATAGGCCTTCACGCCATTCCAGGTGCCTTCGTTGAAGGAGCCGTCCTTCAGCTGGCCAACGTCGGTGATGAAGGCGAGCTTGTAGGTGCCGTCAGCAGAGGTCATGGTGTCCGCGATGGAGTCGACGTCCTCGGCGATGGCGCCGAAGCTGAAGACGACCATCATCATGGCAAGAAGCAGAGCAAGGAACTTCTTCATGTGGGGTGTCCTCCTTGTGTAATGTAATCTGGCCCATGAGGGCGATTACTGTAAGTATAACATGACAGCGTGGAAGTTTCAAGGCAGGTTTGCGCCTGACTGTAAATAAATGATATCACCCGGCCCAAAAATCCGAAGATTTTTCGCTGGATTTTCGCTTCTGTTCGCCTTGCCTGCGCGGTCATGGTATGCTACAATGAATGCGAACACACTTTCGCATAATACAGATACCGGAGGGAACAAAAATGGCTGCATCCAAGGTTTATTTCACCAATTTCCGCGCCACTCCCGATATGCCTCTTCTCAAGAAGCTGCGCCGCCTCATCCAGCGCGCCGGCATGATGGAAATGGATCTCGACGGCAAGTTCACCGCCGTTAAGATTCACTTCGGCGAGCCCGGAAACCTGGCCTTCCTGCGCCCCAACTACGCCAAGGTCGTCGTTGACGCGCTCAAGGAAATCGGCGCAAAGCCCTTCCTCACCGACTCCAACACCCTCTACGTAGGCTCCCGCCGCAACGCGCTGGATCACCTCGAGGCCGCTTACACCAACGGCTTCAGCCCGCTGCAGACCGGCTGCCACGTGCTCATCGCCGACGGCCTGCTCGGCACCGACGACGTGGCCGTGCCCGTGGACGGCGAATACTGCAAGGAAGCCCTCATCGGCCGCGCCGTGATGGATGCAGAAGCGATCATCTCCATCAACCATTTCAAGTGCCACGAGGGCACCGGCATCGGCGGCGCGCTGAAGAACCTCGGCATGGGCTGCGGCTCCACCGCCGGCAAGCGCCACATGCATCACGACGGCAAGCCCACCGTGCGCCCCAATGCCTGCGTAGGCTGCGGACGCTGCCTCAAGCAGTGCGCCCACGGCGCGATCTCCTTTGAGGACTACAACGGCAAGCGCGTGGCCAAGGTCAATCCCGACGTATGCACCGGCTGCGGCCGCTGCGTAGGCGTATGCCGCGACCGCGGCGCCATCACCGGCCCCGACAGCTCCAACGACATGCTCAACTGCAAGATCGCCGAGTACGCCAAGGCCGTGGTGCAGGGCCGTCCGAACTTCCACATCACGCTGGTGTGCGATGTGTCTCCCTACTGCGACTGTCACTCCGAGAACGACACGCCCATCATTGCCGACGTGGGCATGTTCGCCTCCTTCGACCCCGTGGCGCTGGACGTGGCCTGCGCTGATGCGTGCAACCGCATGGAGCCGCTGCCCGGCACGTTCCTCACCGACAAGAAGGTTCGCACCGGGGATATCTTTAATGATACGCATCCTTACACCAACTGGCGCTCCGGCGTGGAGCATGCGCAGAAGATCGGTGTGGGCACCATGGAGTATGAGCTGATTGAGATCTGACCAGGGGCAGTGCCCCTGGACCCCGGACCGCTTCGCGGGGCAGCCCTTCAGCGTCTGACCGCGCGATCTGTTTCGATTCTCTTTGCTCAGGACATATTACAAACGAAGAACACCTTTGGCCGCACGTATGTGCGGCCAATATTGGGATTCCAAAGGGTGAAACCCTTTGGCGGTGGGTGCAGGGAGGCGGAGCCTTCCTGCGTCGTCCCGGAAAGGAAACGTACTTTGCAGGATAAGCTCATTGTTCGCGGGGCGCGCGAGCACAATTTGAAGGATGTAACGCTGGAGATTCCGCGCGACAAGCTGGTGGTTTTCACGGGTCTGAGCGGATCGGGCAAGACGAGTCTGGCGTTTGACACCATTTATGCCGAGGGACAGAGGCGGTATGTAGAGAGTCTGTCGAGCTATGCGCGGATGTTTCTGGGGCAGATGGAGAAGCCGGACATCGACTCGATTGAGGGATTGAGTCCGGCAATTTCGATTGACCAGAAGACCACGGCGCGAAACCCGAGGTCTACCGTTGGCACAGTCACGGAGATTTACGACTATCTGCGTCTGCTTTATGCGCGTGTAGGCGTGCCGCACTGTCCGAAGTGCGGGCGCGAGATCAAGCAGCAGACCATCGACCAGATGGTCGAGCAGGTGATGGCGTATCCCGAGGGTCAGCGCATGCAGGTACTTGCGCCGGTGGTTCGTCAGCGCAAGGGCGAGCATGCGAAGCTGATGGAGGATGCTCTCAAGCGCGGCTTTGTGCGCGTGCGCGTGGACGGCGAGATGTACGAGCTGGACGATCCGCCGAAGCTGGACAAGAAGTTCAAGCACGACGTGGAGATCGTGGTGGACAGGCTCATCGTGAGGCCGACGGACGAGTTCCGTCAGCGTCTTGCCGACAGCATGGAGACCGCGGCCGGCGAATGCGGCGGTCTGGTGCTGGTGGATCTGTTTGACAAGGGCACGATTCTGTTTTCGCAGAACTATGCGTGTCCGGACTGCAATGTATCCATCGAGGAGCTAAGTCCGAGGATGTTCTCCTTCAACAGTCCCTTCGGCGCGTGTCCGGCCTGTTCGGGTCTGGGCACGGTGATGAGGATCACGCAGGAAACCATCATTCCGGATGACAGTCTGAGCCTCAATCAGGGCGCGCTGCAGGCGATGGCGTGGAACGTGGCCGACAAAAACAGCATGGCGCGCACGTATTTTGAGGCGCTGAGCCAGAAGTACGGGTTCAGTCTGGACACGCCGGTAAGGGAGCTGCCCAAAAAGGTGATGGACGTCCTGCTCTACGGGTCGAATGACAAGATCACCATCGAATACGAGGGCGCGCACGGCAAGGGCAAATATGACACGGTATTCGAGGGCGTGATCACATCGCTCAACCGCCGTTACAACGAAACCACCTCCGAGGCCATGAAGGCCGCCTACGAGGAGTACATGGTCACCGACGTGTGCCGCACCTGCGCGGGCAAGAGACTCAAGCCCGAGGTGCTGGCGGTTACGGTGGGCGGCATGAACATTTCGGATCTGTGCGACCTGAGCGTAAGCAAGGCGCGCAGGTTCCTCAGCGAACTCAATCTTTCGGGCAACGACGCGATCATCGCCTCCCAGATTCTGAAGGAGCTGGACAGCAGGCTTGGCTTCCTCGACAGCGTGGGTCTGAGCTATCTCACGCTTTCGCGCGCGGCGGCTACTCTCTCCGGCGGCGAGGCGCAGCGCATCCGTCTGGCCACGCAGATCGGTTCCTCCCTCATGGGTGTGCTCTACATTCTGGACGAGCCGTCCATCGGACTGCATCAGAGGGATAATTCCAAGCTGCTCAGTACGCTCAAGCGTCTGCACGATCTGGGCAACTGCATCAATCGCGCCGACCATGCGCACACCGGCGCGCTGATGGCGATGAGCATCCTG
>JAGBBE010000011.1 GCA_017938645.1 Clostridia bacterium | reverse complement strand
GGGTGCAGAATGGAAACGGCTATGTCTTATATCCGAATGGACATTATGAAGGATTCTTGGGGTAACTCGGGGTGCATTGCACCCACTCCTGCACCTTCGGGTGCAACCGTCCCTTGTATCATAATTAACCGGATTAGCCAATCAGCACCATGACAATAATGTCATGGTGCTTTTTCGTATTATTAAAAAATAACGATATTCTTTTGACATCTAGACACCATTCTGTTATCCTGAAATTAAATTGCTGATTCGCTATACAGAGATGGGAACGTAAATCAACCCGAGTGATCCATGGGAGGAAGCATGAAAGAAGATCTAATAAGGAGAGCCCAAGAAATAATAACAATAATCAATCAGATTCCTAATGTTAAGAATTGCACGCTTTATGGAAGTTTGGCGGAAAACAGAGATGATTCGTTATCGGATATTGATATCGAAGTGGATATATCTGGGATGGATAATGGCGTTTTTGCGCTTCTTCTTCCAGAGTTAGTCAAGCAAAAGATGCAGGTATTTTATACGGATTATGCTCCAAGTCTCGCTCCAGAGCAGTATGTAGTTTCGATTGCATTGGACGAAGAAAATCCATTTCTGATTGCAGATATTCGCTGCCGGGCATACCCTCATTATGGCACCATATCAAAAGAGCAGCTGAAAGATCAAAATGATCCCTATACCCATATGCTGAAACTGTGGACGATCAATCTAAAACATTTTGCACGCGATGACGATTGCTCAGACGATATCCATCGAATGGCTGCAAAAGTTGGAATTCAAGAACAACGGAAGAAGGATAAAGCCGAACTGCTGATGGAGGTGCTCCACTGGCTAGAGTCAAATGCACCGGAACATCTTTCCTGTTTCGTAAAAAGTTGTCGCAGGGAGGCAGAAAGAATTGATTCAGAAATAGACATTTATCCTAAAGCTAATTGAGAACCAGGTGAGATGATGAAACTGTTTCTGACCAGCGCGATCGGCGCAACCATCAAAAAAGATGGAAAGCGATGCACAGGAAAAATCGATAACCGATATGGATTTTTGACAATGTTCAAGAAGCAGCTAAAACGTGCTGGCAGAATGCTGTACATGGCGGCCATTTATAACGATCAGACCCGAATCGACGCTTATTTCAAAACAACGATTGAAGCACTCAAAAATGAAAACATTCAGTTTCGGGAAAATATTCTGATCAATGGCACCGCATAACCTTGATTCTTTACTGGCCGAAACGGATGTTGTTTTTCTGGCTGGAGGACATCTGCCAACTCAGAATCAATTCTTTCTGGATATAGAACTGGACAAAAGGTTGCAAAGCTATCGTGGAATCATCGTTGCTCAGAGCGCTGGAAGTATGAATTGCGCATCGAATGTGTATGTGTGCCCTGAGGTCAGCGGCGAAGCGATTGATCCGGCATTTCAAAGACATCGGCCAGGTCTCGGACTGACGGATCTGAATATCATTCCTCATTACAACACGAACCGCTATGCTGTACTTGACGGGTTCAAATTCTATGAAGAGGTCATCGCTCCGGATACGTATGATACGCCCTTGTTTCTTCTTTCGGACGGGTCGTTTTTCTATTTGGAAGATCAGAAACCGCCGGAGGCTTATGGCGAGATATACCTCTTCAAAAACGGAAAGATATCTGCATATGCAAGAAATGCCGGCACCGATTCGTCTGATAAACAAACCAGAAAATGAGAGGGAATTGTCCGATGAAAGCAATTCGAAATGCATTCCTGTGGATCGTGCTGCTGACTGTATGTACCGGAACGGCATGTGCTGACTATGTGCGAACGGATACAATTCAGGATTCTCTGCCTCAGATTGAAATTCATGTGACGAACACAGGCGAATCAGACGAATCATACGAGCGGAGCAATCTGCTGAAGGTAACAATCACCGCTCAGGATCAGTCCTTTGCGCAGGAGCTCTTCTATCGTTCCTCTGAAACGGCGGAACACGAAGGCGCAGCTTCGTTGGCACGTCTTTCAGACGTCAATTTTGATGGCTATCAGGATCTGCTGCTTCTCACGGCACAAGGTGCAAGGAATGTGTTTTATGCCGTGTCTGTGTTCAATCCGGAGGAACGATGCTTTGAGCCGGTGCTGCAGACTCACGCATGGCGCGCAGAAAAGAAAGCCTTTGACCGTGAAGAAACCGTTCAGCTGGAATTATGCAATGAGGTGCTCTATCCGGAGCAGGAATTGGTCTTTTCCTCTGTGGCGGATGGTTACCGCTACCGGACTGAAATTGTCTATCAGTGGGAGGGACGATCCTCGCTGGTTCCTGCGAGCGTGTTGGACGTGTATGATGCAGGCAATGACATGATCGGCGAATTGCTGGAATTGCATGCAACCGGCATCTGTCGCTGCTGGGATGTGCAGTATCCGGAAAGCTGGTATTATGGCGAGCGAAATGTGATTGACGAACGCAGAGAAAGCGCTCAGCTGCTCATGATTGGCAGAGGGCAGACAGACCCGGTATTTGCAAAAGTAGCCAACGTGGATTGGGTCAATCTTCGAAAGCAGGACAGCAAGGCTTCTCCGTCGCTGGCAAAGCTGACGGAAGGCACGGAGGTACAGGTGCTTCAGGAAAACTGCGGAACGGATGGCGGCTGGACGCGCGTGTACGTCTCCTCTCAAAAGGACGAAAACGGGCTGACGGGCTACATCTGGCATAGCTATCTGGAGGACGTTCCAAAAGAAGAAAAAAATTATTTCAAAAAAAGAGAAAATGAAGCAGGAGAATTCCCTGGTGCGGAGAATACATAATAAGTAAACCGCAAGAGCGACGGATTCGCTCACCAAATAAGTTCACTCATTGCGGTGGTAATGGCCTGAGGGTTCCACCTGTTCCCATTCCGAACACAGAAGTTAAGCCTCAGCACGCCGATGGTACTTGGCTGGAGACGGCCCGGGAGAGTAGGTCGCTGCCGCATTTTCATATTCCTCAGTAGCTCAATGGCAGAGCATTCGGCTGTTAACCGAAGGGTTGTAGGTTCGAGTCCTACCTGGGGAGCCATTCAGCACCATGACATTACTGTCATGGTGTTTTTTTGATTCGATCAGACTTGTTATTGACATATGCCCGTTATGGTGGTATGCTCTGAGTGAATAAGATCAGGAGGTCGCTTATGCCCAGACCGGTCAAATGTCGAAGAGTGTGTCATTATCCGGAGACGCAGGAATTTATTCCGGCGGAAGGAGCCGGGAAGAAGCTCCCTGTGATTCTGACCGTGGACGAGTACGAAACCATCCGGCTGATTGACTGGGAAGGACGATCTCAGGAAGAATGCAGCGCTTTTATGCAGATTGCTCGCACGACGGTGCAGAGAATCTACGAAAGCGCACGCAGAAAGCTGGCGGAGGTGCTGGTCAATGGACTTCCGCTTCGAATTGAGGGCGGTGACTTCTGGCTGTGTGATGGAAGGAATTCATCCTGCGGTCAGACACAGTGCATCAGACGCCAGTATCATCAGCAATATGGCTTACCGAAAGGAGAACAGGTGATGAGAGCAGCAGTAACCTATGAAAATGGACAGGTTTTCCAGCATTTTGGTCACACAAAGCAGTTCAAGGTTTATGATGTTGTGGACGGCAAGGTGAATGCTTCCGTGATCATCGACACCAACGGCAGCGGACATGGCGCGCTGGCGGGTATGCTCAGCGCCATGCATGTGGATACGCTCATCTGCGGCGGGATCGGCGGCGGCGCTCAGGCTGCTCTGGCGGCGGCGGGCATCCGCCTTTTCGGCGGCGTGAGCGGAAGTGCAGATGAGGCGGTTGAAGCATTGCTCAAGGGCAATCTTGCATATGACCCCGAGGCAAAGTGCGACCACCACGATCATCATCACGGCGAAGGCCACACCTGCGGCGATCATGGCTGCGGAAGCCACGACGATCATCATTGCGGCGGTCATTGCCATTGATTGCAAAAACCCCCGGAAGCCTCCCTATGCAGGAGTTCCGGGGGTTTTCTGTACTCAGGCATTGGAATGATAGCGGCCTTCGTACCAGCCGATTACGCCGTCCTTTTTGACGAATGCCCCCAAAGGAGACGTGGTAATCAGATGCAGACGGTCTCCGGGCTGGACACTAAGACGCAGGTCGGTGATGTCGCTGCAGTAGGTGCGGCCGTCGCGCTCCCAGACGAACTCAGCAGGCACGATCATTGTGCGGCCATGGTGACTGATGCGCGAGAGCTCCGTTCCCTGTTCGAGCAGCTCGACCTCATGGTCGCCCCAGCGGATGTAATCAAAATCGGTTGACGCATTCTGTGCATCCAGCGCGGTGATAACGGGCAGATCCGTCCATGTGTGAAGCTCAGATTCATCCGAACGCCAGTCAGGATAGATCAGAAGATTCAGTTGTCCTTCGTCCTTCACGCCGCAGCCGCCGTCCAGACAGATGATGTGCCGGTTGTGGTCGATCAACGGGTTGTACATCGGCATGCCCTTGCTGTACAGCGTAGTCGGCCAATGGCCCACAACCACGTACTTGTCAAAGGAGAGACCGTCCTCGTAGAAATGATCCCACTTCATCAGCGGAATGCGCTCGGTCTCTTTCAGCTCGTCCAGCCGTTCGTGCGGAATGCCGCCGTGTACAAAGATCATACGCTGCGTTTCCAGCACGGTGGGCAGATGGAGCAGAAAATCAAACTCGGCAGCAAAGTGCTCGCGCAGCCGGGCAAAGAGCGCCTGCGTGTCCTCTGCTTCTTCGGGAATAACGCCCAGCTCCTGACACAATTCGTGCAGAAAGCTGTTTTTCCACCATCCGCGCGCTTTGATCGAGTAGCTGATCATGGCCTGATGCACCGCAGGATCGTCGCTGAAAAGGTGCTCCAGCCGCCAAAGATCCACATTTCCCATCAATGGATACACCGTATGCGTCCGGCAAAGCTCCATCACCATGCGGACGGTCCTGAGACTCTCGGGGCCTTTCTCCACCAGATCGCCGACGATAACGAGGATATCGTCCTTGCTGAAATGAACCTGCCTGAGAAGCTTTTCAAGCCCCTCGGCATGGCCGTGGATGTCGGAAAGCATCAGAATGCGGCGGTTGTCGGGAAATTCAACACGCTGGATGATGGTGTTCATGTGTCCTCCTCAAAAGATCGTTTGTGCTGCATAAAAAAGTCGAAATAGGCGCGTACGGAAGGCAGGTCCGTCCAGCGTCTTACATGAGCCGGATCGGCATCCAGATCGTAGATTTTGGCGCCTTTTAAGGCCAAAAGAAAGGGCGAGTGCGTGGCAATCACAAACTGGCAGCCGTAGAAGCGCGCGGAATCCTCCAGAAAGCGGCATAATTCCTGCTGACGAAGAGGTGAAAGACTGTTTTCTGGTTCATCGAGCAGATACAGGCCGTTGTCCTGAATCTTGCTGGTGAAGTAGAAATATGCGCTTTCGCCGTTGGACTGCTCGCGCGGATTGTCCATCAGGCGCTGACGGACGTACTTCGACTGCGTTTTGCTTCGCGCCATGTTGACATGCTTGAGCTTTTCATAGTCTTCAAGTGTGCGGTATTGGAAATCAGCATATTTGTCGTTCAGATATTCCTCGAACAGCTCCTCGCGCCTGAGGTCGATGCCCTCGTTGAGCGCACGCAGATTGAGCATGTAGTCGAATACGTCGTCGCTGGTGATGATACGGCTGCCTTCGGGAATGGGCGACTTCTGCTCGTCGTGGCACAGGCGTACATAATCCTCAAAGAAGTTCGAGCGGTTGTATCGCGTATCGCGTGCAAGGCCCAGTTTTTCGGCAATGACGTTGACGGCGGTGGTCTTGCCGCTGCCGTTTCCGCCGTAGAGAATGGTGATGGGCTCAAAGGCAATCCGGCTCAGTCCGCGTCCCGAAAGCACCTGAAAAGGATAATAACTGTCGTGACAGGTGCGCTTCTGACTAAGGAAAAAGTCGAACTCCAGTTCGCTATCTGGGAAAGAAAAATGAGATAAATAGATCATAAATTCACCTCGTGTTCAGATTATAACATCAACTGAGATTGCGAACAACCCCATCCGTACCGTATAATAGAGGGGAAACGGAGGTTGTAACATCAATGAAGATTGTCATTCTGGACGGATATACGGAAAACCCCGGCGACCTGAGCTGGGACGCAATGGCTGAGCTGGGAGAGCTTGAGGTGTATGAGCATACGCCCTCGGATCAGATTCTCAGCCGCATCGGCGACGCGGAAATTGTGCTGACCAACAAAACGCCCATTACGGCAGAAACCATCGCGCAAAAGCAGAATATGCGCTATATCGGCGTGCTGGCCACCGGATTTAATGTAGTGGATGTAGCCGCTGCCAAAGAGCATGGCGTGGTCGTTTGCAATGTGCCTACCTACGGCACGCAGGCCGTGGCGCAGTATGTGTTTGCGCTGCTCTTGGAAATCTGTCATCATGTGGGCCACCACAACGAGCAGGTGCAGAAGAGCCGCTGGACGATGGGCCGTGACTTCTGCTTCTGGGATTATCCGCTCATCGAACTGGCGGGAAAGACCTTCGGCGTGATCGGCTATGGCCGCATCGGACGCGCAGCAGCGGCGCTGGCGCGCGCATTCGGCATGCGTGTGATCGCTTGCAGCCCTCATGGCGAAGGCGAGGAGATGGTCACGCTGGACGAGCTTCTTGCCCAAAGCGACGTGATTTCGCTGCATTGTCCGCTCACGGCTGAAAATACCGGCCTGATCAACCGCGAAACCATCGCCCGGATGAAGGATGGCGTCATCCTCATCAACACCGCCCGCGGGCCTCTGATTAACGAAAACGACCTGCGCGAAGCCCTGCTTTCCGGCAAGGTGCAGGGTGCGGCGGTGGATGTGGTATCTGTGGAGCCTATCCGTGCGGATAATCCGCTTCTGGGGCTTGAAAACTGCCTCATTACGCCCCACATCGCATGGGCGCCCAAGGAGAGCCGCCAGCGCCTGATGGACGTGGCGGTGGAGAATGTACGTGCCTATCTTCGCGGAAATACTCAGAATAACGTTGCGAAATAACAGAGGAACAGTCGATGGAAAAACAGCGCGAGCGCAGCCTGAAGCTGTATGTGGTACAGGCGGCGCTGGAATACCTGGTAGCACTCTCGGCTTCCGGAACCTTTTTGGCGAAACTGACGGGTCAGCTGGGCATGAGCGACAGCCTGACCGGCATCCTGACCTCTTTGATGACCATGGGCTGCCTGTTCCAGATGCTGGCTCTGCTGATCCACGTCAGGCGGGTCAAGATTTTCGTTATCCTCAGCAGCCTCTTCAGCCAGTTTTTGTTTATGATCATCTATCTGCTTCCGCTGACCGGCATCAGTCCGTCATTGAAAAAAGCTGCCTTCGTTTGCGCTCTCTTCAGTGCGCATCTGGTGCTGAATGCTGCGGCCCCCTACAGAACCAACTGGCTCAGAGGATTGGTGAAGGACTCCAGCCGAGGCTCCTTTTCGGCCACCATGGAAATGGTCTCGCTGTTCGTGGGAATTCTGTTTTCCTACTGCATGGGCGCGGTGTTTGACCATCTGGAAGCCTATGGAAGGATTCAGACGGCGCTGGTTGTGATGGCCATAACGATTTCCGTGTGCATGCTTTTGCATCTGCTGGTGCTGACCCTTGTGGTCAAACCGACCAGAGAGCCTGCGCAGCGCAGCCTGCGGGATACATTCAAGTCGCTTGCGGGCAGCACAAATCTGCGCCGCATCATCGGTGCGTATGTTGCCTATCAGTCGGTGATGAATGTGGCGGCGCCGTTCTATGCCACCTATCAGCTTCATGAACTGGGATTCAGCCTGAAGACCGTGGCGCTTTTGACCATTGCAGGCAATCTGGCGCGCATGCTTGTGTCCAGGGCATGGGGACGGTATGCCGATCGCACCTCGTTTGCCAGAATGCTGGAAAAGTGCTTTTGGTTTATTGGCCTGTCCTTTCTCTGTGCAGCGCTGGCAACACCCCGTAACGGTGTGGTAATGTTCGGGCTTTACTACGTGTTCCACGGCATTGCCATGGGCGGCACCAACAGCGCCATGACCAACATGGTCTTTGCCTATATGCCTGAAGAAGAGCGTGTGAGCGCGCTGGCTGTGTGCCCGGCAGTGGGCGGTATGACCGGTTTTGCAGTTACGCTGGTGTTTGGCGCGGTGCTATCCTGGATGCAGGCGGAGGGGGTCAGCCTGTTTGGCATACCGCTGTATGCGCAGCAGATGCTTTCTCTTGTGTGCATCCCGCTTACGATTCTGTCCATCTTCTATCTGCGCACGCAGATCATCGGCAGGATCGCTCAGGAAAACAACTGATTTTTCGACATTCTTTTCGCTTGCACCCGACATGCTTTTCCCTTATCCTGTTGTCGAAAGGTGGGGAAAGCATGAACCAAAGAAACGAAGAATGGCTGTTTTTGCAGCTGCGCGCCGCTCAGCTCTATGACGAGGGAGATTTAGACGCTGCACTGATGCTCATGCGCCGGATTAACCGCTGTCAGGCGGCATTGTTTGCTGAAAACGAAGCAGAATATGAACAAACCGAGAATTGTTAGCACTCAAACCTGTTGAGTGCTAATTTTTCATTGCTTTTTGATTTCGTCTCTGCTACAATACGGTAGCAGGTTTTTTTCACCTGCTATGGAACAAATCAGGAGGCGTACCATCATGACCAATCAGCAGGGCAATATTTCCATTCATGCGCAGAACATCATGCCGATTATCAAGCGCTGGCTCTATTCCGACAAGGATATTTTCATCCGTGAGCTGGTGTCCAACGGCTGCGACGCAATCACCAAGCAGAAGATGCTCACGCCCGGTGCAGATGAAACCTGGCGCGTTACCGTTACGCTGGACGAAAAGGCCGGCGAACTGCGCTTCAGCGACAACGGCATCGGCATGACCGCCGAAGAAGTTGAGAAGTACATCAATCAGGTGGCCTTCTCCGGCGCCGAGGAATTCCTCAAGAACTACGAGGGCGAAAACAAGGGCGGCATCATCGGCCATTTCGGTCTGGGCTTCTACTCCGCCTTCATGGTGGCCGATAAGGTGACCATCCAGACGCTCAGCGACAAGGGCTCCGCCGTGTGCTGGGAGAGCGAAGACGGCATGGCTTTTTCCATGACCGAAGGCGTGCGCACTGAGCGCGGCACGGATATCATCCTCCACATTGCCGAGGAGGAAAAGGAATTCCTGCAGTCCTACCGCGTGCGCGAGGTGCTCAAGCGCTACTGCGGCTTCATGAACACGCCCGTCTATTTTGATGAAATCCGCGAGGAGGTTCCCGTCACCGCGGCCGAGGGCGAGGAAGTGAAGCCCGAGGAAAAGAAGGAGCCTGAACTCATCAACGCAACCGCGCCGCTGTGGCTTAAAACGCCCCGTGAGTGCACCGATGAGGAGTACAAGTCCTTCTACCGCGATGTGTTCCATACCTTCGAGGATCCGCTGTTCTATGTGCATCTCAACGTGGACTATCCCTTCAACCTCAAGGGCATTCTCTATTTCCCCAAGCTGACCAACGACTTCGGCACCCGCGAGGGCGAAATCAAGATGTTCAGCGGTCAGGTGTTCGTGGCTGACAACATCAAGGAAGTCATTCCTGAGTTCCTGATGCTGCTCAAGGGCGTCATCGACTGCCCCGACCTGCCGCTTAACGTAAGCCGCTCCTTCCTGCAGAACGACGGCTATGTCAAGAAGCTCTCTGCCTACATCACCCGCAAGGTGGCCGACAAGCTCACGGGTCTGTTCAACACTGAGCGCGAGGATTATCAGAAGTACTGGGACGATATACATCCCTTCGTCAAGTACGGCTGCATGCGCGACAGCAAGTTCTTCGATCAGGTGAAGGACACCATTCTCTACAAGTCCACCAAGGACGAGTATTTCACTGTGCAGGAGTACCTCTCCAAGCATGAAGGCCGTCTGGGCAAGAAGGTCGTCTATACCAACGATCCCACCCGTCAGAGCGCCAGCATTGCGATGTATGACGCCGAAGGCATCGACGTGGTTGTGCTCGACGCGCTCATCGACCTCAACTTCCTTAGCTTCATGGAATATTCCGGCGGCGTGGAAGGCCTCAGTTTCGCCCGCGTGGACGCCGACAGCGATACCTTCACCAAGGAAATGACTGAGGACGAGAAGAAAAACAGCGAAGAGAGCGAAAAGAACCTCGAAGCGCTGTTCAAGGCCGCGACCGGCAAGGAAGAGCTGAACGTGAAGCTTACTTCTCTCAAGGATGAATCCATGCCCGCCATGCTCACGCAGGACGAACAGGGCCGCCGCTTCAGCGAGATGAGCCGCATCTACGGTCAGGATTTCAAAATGCCCGAAATGCACACCCTCGTGCTCAATGCCTCCAACGCCGTGGTCAAGAGCCTCATCGCTGCCGAAAGCGGCGAAAAGCGTGATCTGATGGCTGCTCAGCTCTACGATCTGGCGCGCATGAGCACCCGTCCGCTGGAAAAGGATGAAGTGACCGCTTTCCTCAACCGCTCCAACAAGCTGCTGGAAATGCTGGCAGAGGCGTAATCAACCTGTAACACTTTGCAAAAAAAGCAGGGATTTCACACCCCAAGGGCGTATACCTTGTATGATGACTTTTGCCGTCATACAAGGTTTTTTGCTGAAAGGAAGTATATCATGTTCAAACGCATGCTGAGTTTTTTGCTGGTGCTGGCGATTTTGCTGCCCACCGGCGTGTTGGCGGCTGAGCCGCGTGAGATCTATCCGCTGGATTATGACAGCCTGCCCGAACCGCCCAAGGGGATGCATCATTACCTGCTTTCCTGCGTGGATACCTGGGAAGGCGACGCCAAAAACCTCGGCAATACCGACGGAACGCTGCTGGTGACGCTGGATACTGAAAACAAGCGCGCCATGATCACAACCCTCACCCGAGAAATGCTCATCAAGCGCCCGGACGGCGGCATCGGACGGTTTACCTACATCGCCAAGCGCTTTGGTCCTGAGGCCATGTGTCAGGTGGTCAGCACCCATTTCGGCGTGAAGGTGGACAAGTACATCATCTTCAGCATGGACAACGTGCAGAAGATCATCGACGCGATGGGCGGCGTGTACATCACTGTGACCGACGCCGAGGCCGATTACCTCAACCGCTACCGCATCTCCCGTGATTCCACCACGCCCAGCATGGGCAAGGGCGGCACGTACCTGTTCGGCGGTCATGCGGCGGTCATCTACATGCGCATCCGCAAGGTGGGCGGAGACGGCGATGCAGGCCGCACACGCCGCATCCGCACGGTGCTGGGCACGCTGGCCGAGAAGTACGCCAACGCCTCTCTGGCGGATGCTCTGACGCTTTTGCAGGCCGTATCCGATAATCTGGTGATGATGAACCTGACCACCGCCGATCTGGTGGAAGCGGTGGGCTATGCCATGGAGCTTCGCGGCGTGCCTGTGGAGGGCTTGCAGATGCCCTCCGACGCAGCGCTGGAGGACATCACCTTTGCCGGCATGCAGACCCGTCAGGTGGATTTTGATATGGCAAGAGCCGAAATGCGCATGTTCCTATATGGAACCGCTGAGGAACCCAGCGAATTCAGCGTAGAATAATCAAAGACATATGAAAAAGGCCACAGAGCAAAATCTCTGTGGCCTTAAATAATGGGATTCTTAAGGGCCTGAGGCCCTTAAGCGGTGGGTGCAGGGAGGCAGAGCCTCCCTGCTGCTGCCGTCACTCCTCCGTACCCTCCACAGCGGCGTCAAACACCGCTTCTTCTTCGTCTTCTTCCTGTTCCTTCTCGGCGCGGGCAACGCACACAATCTTGGTGTCCTCGCCCAGACGCATCAGCCTGACGCCCTGCGTGGTACGTCCGCTTTCGCGGATGTCAGCCACGTGCATGCGGATGATGGTGCCTTCGTCGGTGATGAGCAGGATATCTTCGTCCTCATCCACACCAAGCTGAGCAGCCAGTTCGCCGGTCTTCTCGGTAAGCGTCATGGCGCGGATGCCCATGCCGTTGCGGCCCTGCTCGCGGTACTGCTCAGGATCGGTGCGCTTGCCGTAGCCGCCGACGGTGATGGCCAGTACCTTCTGGCCTTCGCGGATGGGGCTCATGTCGATGAGCTCGTCGCCTTCCTTGAGCTTCATGGCCTTTACGCCCATGCCGGTACGGCCGATGACGCGGATGGTATCCTCATGGATGCGCAGCGCGCGGCCCTGACGGCTGGCGATGATCAGGCTGGTGTTGCCGTCGGTGAGGTTCACGGCGCACAGCTCATCATCCTCCTTGAGGGTGATGGCGATCAGACCCGCTTTGCGCAGGTTTGCAAACTCGCTGTACGGCGTGCGCTTGATCAGGCCCTGACGGGTCATCATGACCAGGTTGGCGCTGTCGATGTCGCGCGGTACGGGGATCATGGCGGTGATCTTTTCATCCGATGCAATCTGCAGCAGGTTGACAATCGCCATGCCGCGCGCGGTGCGTCCGGCCTCGGGAATCTGGTAGCACTTGAGGTTGTAAACGCGGCCGCGGTTGGTGAAGAACATGATTTCATCGTGCGTGTTGACCACGATCATGCGCTCCACAAAGTCCTCCTCGCGGGTGGACATGCCGGTGACGCCCTTGCCGCCGCGATGCTGCGCGCGGTAGGTGGACTTGGGCAGACGCTTGACGTAGCCCAGATGGCTCATGGTCACCACCATGTCATCGGACTGAATCAGATCCTCGATGTCGATTTCGCCTTCCAGAACCGTCAGCTCCGTGCGGCGAGGATCGGCAAACTTGTCGCGGATCTCGAGCATTTCCTTCTTGATAACGCCCATGAGCAGGGTCTCATCAGCCAGCAGGCTGCGGAAGTAGGCGATGCTCTTTTCCAGCTCGTCGTACTCGGCCTGCAGCTTGTCGCGTTCCAGACCGGTCAGGCGGGCCAGACGCATGTCGAGGATGGCCTGCGCCTGCTTGTCGGTGAAGCCAAAGCGCTCCATCAGCGCTTCGCGGGCGGAGGAAGTGTCGCGGCTGCCGCGGATGATGGCTACAATCTCGTCGATATGATCCAGCGCCTTGAGCAGACCCTCCAAAATGTGGGCGCGCGCTTCGGCCTTGGCCAGATCGTACTTCGTGCGGCGGGTGACAACGTCCTTCTGATGCTGGATGTAGTGGTACAGCATCTCGCGCAGACTGAGCACCTTGGGCTCGCCGTTGACCAGCGCCAGCATGTTCGCGCCGAAGGTCTCCTGCATGGAGGTGTGCTTGTAGAGATAGTTCAGCACAACCGTGGGATGAACGTCGCGCTTGAGCTCGATGACGATACGCATGCCGTTGCGGTCGGACTCGTCGCGGATGTCGCTGATGCCATCCAGACGCTTCTCATGCACCAGTTCGGCGATTTTCTCCACCAGCTTGGCCTTGTTGACCATGTAGGGAATCTCGTTGACCACGATGCGGCTGCGGTTGTTGGCCATGGTCTCGATTTCCGTCTTGGCGCGCACGATGATGCGGCCGCGGCCGGTGTGATACGCAGCCCTCACGCCGCTCTGACCCAGAATCATGCCGCCGGTGGGGAAGTCGGGACCCTTGATAAACTGCATCAGGTCCTCGGTGCCCGCGTCGGGATGATCGATCATGTACACGCAGCCATCGATGACCTCGCCCAGATTGTGGGGCGGGATGTTGGTGGCCATGCCGACAGCAATACCGTTGGCACCGTTGACCAGAAGGTTCGGGAAACGGCTGGGCATCACCGTGGGCTGCAGAAGCGTTTCGTCAAAGTTCGGATAGAAATCAACCGTGTCCTTGTCGATTTCGCCGATCAGATGCAGGGTCAGCTTGTCCATGCGCGCTTCAGTGTAACGCATGGCGGCGGCGCCGTCGCCGTCGACAGAACCGAAGTTGCCCTGACCTTCAACCAGCGGATAACGCATGTTGAAGTCCTGCGCCAGACGAACCATCGCGTCATATACGCTGGAGTCGCCGTGCGGATGATATTTACCCAGAACGTCGCCGACCAGACGCGCACTCTTGCGGTACGGCTTGTCGGGCGTCATGTTCAGTTCGTTCATCGCGTAAATGATGCGGCGGTGCACAGGCTTCAGACCGTCGCGCACGTCCGGAAGCGCACGGTTGATGATAACCGCCATCGCATAGCTGATGAACGACTTCTTCATTTCCTGCTCAAGATCAATGGGAATGAGCTTGTCGTTAATGGTGGAAGCCATTGTGGATAATCACTCCTTGTTCATGGGGGTGCGCCAGGAGGCGCTGCCTCCTGGACCTCCGCTTAAGGGCTTCGCCCTTAAGAATCCCGTAGACTGCCTGCTGCGCAGGCAGTGGGGGATGGGACTTATTTGTGATAAAGCTGCTTGATTCGGTAAGTATCAAAGGACACGATACCGACTACGAGCCGGGAGACCCTCCGTCGACCGGCGGTCTTATATGCAGAGCCTGACAAAAACATCCAAGCCCTGCGCGCTATGCGCGCAGTCCGGGGTGCAGGGGCTCAGCCCCTGCTAAATGTCCAGATCCGTTACCAGCTTGGCGTTTTCTTCGATGAACTCCTTGCGGGGCTCGACTTTGTCGCCCATGAGAAGGGACATGATTTCGTCGGCGGCCATGGCGTCTTCCACAGTGACCTGCATCATGGTGCGGGTCTCGGGGTTCATGGTGGTCTGCCAGAGCTGCTCGGCGCTCATTTCGCCCAGACCTTTGTAGCGCTGGATTTCCGGCTTGGGATCGCGGCCGATTTCCTGCATGAGCTTTTCGAGCTCATTGTCGTCATAGACGTAGTATTCCTTCTTGTTCTTGGTCACCTTGTAGAGAGGCGGCATGGCAATGTACACATAGCCCTTCTCGATGAGGGGACGCATATAGCGGTAGAAGAAGGTGAGCATGAGGATGCGGATGTGCGCGCCATCGACGTCAGCGTCGGTCATGCAGACAATGCGGTGGTAGCGCAGCTTTTCGATATTGAATTCATCGCCCCAGCCGCAGCCGAAAGCGGTGATCATGGCCTTGATTTCATTGTTGGCCAGCGCACGGTCGAAACGAACCTTTTCAACGTTGAGGATCTTTCCGCGCAGAGGCAGGATGGCCTGGAAGAAGCGGTCGCGGCCGGTCTTGGCGCTGCCGCCGGCGCTGTCACCCTCGACGAGGAAAATTTCGCACTTGGAGGGATCGCGCTCGGTGCAGTCGGCCAGCTTGCCGGGCAGAGAGGCGCTTTCCAGCACGGTCTTGCGGCGGGTGAGCTCGCGGGCCTTGCGGGCGGCTTCACGGGCGCGGGCAGCGCCTACGCAGCGGTCCAGAATGATGCGAGCAATGGCGGGATTCTCGCCCAGGAAGGTGGAGAGCTTTTCGTACACGAGGCTGTCCACAATGCCGCGCACTTCGGAGTTGCCCAGCTTGCTCTTGGTCTGACCTTCGAACTGCGGCTCCTTGAGCTTTACAGACACGATGGCGGCAACGCTCTCGCGCACGTCCTCGCTCTTGAGGTTGGAGTCGTTGTCCTTGAGGAACTTGAACTGACGGCCATATTCGTTGATGGCGCGGGTGAGCGCAGAGGAGAAGCCGGTCAGGTGCGTTCCGCCTTCAGGCGTATGGATGTTGTTGGCGAAGGAGTAGATGTTCTCCTGATAGGTGTCGCTGTACTGCAGCGCCACCTCCACAGCAGACCCCTTCACAACGCCTTCCATGTAGATGGGCTCTTCAAAGAGGACTTCCTTGTTCTTGTTGAGATACTTGACGAACTCAATGATGCCGCCCTCATAATGGTACACGCGTTCCTGCACAGGATCGGTGCGTTCATCGGT
>JAGBBE010000010.1 GCA_017938645.1 Clostridia bacterium | reverse complement strand
TTCATGGTATCATGCGCTGCGTGTAATAGTCCGCATCAAGTTGTAAGCGAGTTGTTTTCAAGTTGTAAATGTTGGCTTATTGCTGATAATCATCGAAGGATGGTGGCGGTGTAGCGGTCTCCATGACGGTCTGATTCATACGATCATCAATGATCCTATCTGCTGTGAAGGGCAGCCCACAAATGAGTGCTGCCGCCAGCAGAAGCAGCACAACCAAAGCGATGATTCCTTTCTTATTCATTGTTACCCTCCTTGGGCCATACCATGGTGATGGTTGTACCGCTGCCGACAGTGCTCTCGATCTGCAAACTGCCTCCGTGGGCCTGTGCGATCATCTGGCAAAGGGAAAGTCCAAGACCAGCGCCGCCCATTTTGCGGCTGCGGGCCTTGTCCACCCGGTAGAAAGGCTCCGTCACCAACGCAATTTTATCCGCAGGAATACCGCTGCCGTGGTCGCAGACGGACAGCTGATAAGCTGTATCGCTCTTCGCTACTGTCAAGCTGATTTCCTGTCTGGGCTGGCTGGCTTTGATGGCGTTGTCGACCAAGTTGGTCAACAAGCAGATAATCAGGTCGGCGTCGCCTTGCAGGAAATCGCTCTCCGTATGGACTGACAACGACAGTTGCTTATTCGCCAAAGACTCCTGCATCACACTCTGAATCTGTTGGAACAGATCATCCACCGACAGCCTGCGCTTCACCAGCACAGGACAATCAGTCATGGCGATCAACTGCATCATCTTCTGACTCAGACGCTCCGTGCGCAGAGCTGCTTCATGAATTTCGTGGGATGCTTCCATCCGTTTCTCTTCTGTCAGGGGCATAGAGAGCAAGCTGTCCGAGAAGCCGATGATAGCTGTCATGGGCGTTTTCATTTCGTGGGTCAGTGCACCCAGCAGCAGCTCGCGTCGGCGGGCCTGCTCCTCCAGATCGAGTATCTTCTGCTCAACCGTTTCTGCCATGTGGTCGAAAGACGCGCTTAGTTCGCCTACTTCATCCTGCGATTTGATCTTTGACCGCAGGGAGTATTCGCCGCCGGAGATCTCCTCACTGACCTGCGTCAGCTTTCTCAACGGACGCAAGGTGCGGCGCAATGTCAGCGGCAGTAGAATACCGCTCAGCAACAGACAGGCTACCAGTGCCAGCTGAGCATTACGAGCCAGCGTGTCAATCCGTGCGAAGGTATCAGATACTTCCTGAACGGTGTACACGGTAATAGGAAGATTGAGGATAGTCGTATTTCTTGCAGTGATCAGCAGCGGAACACCGTTCATTTCCACCAGTCGCTGGGCGGTAATGACCTGGTCATCTACCGGCAGCAACTGCATAGGCTGATAGGCTGAGATGTTATAGAGATAGGTACCATCCATCACCAGAGAATAGGAACAATCCTTGCTTTGCAGTAGATGCGCATAGCTTGAAAAGGTGTACTGGATCAGCGCACGAAGGGTGGTATCATCCGAACCGTATCCGGCATTACTGGTTCGATCCAGGGTAGATAGATGCTCGCAGAAGACATTTGTATTTTGCAAAGCGCTGTTCTGTGCATCGTCCAGCATCTGCTGCGTCTGCTGGGCAACGAAGAAGTACAGGCAGCCACAGAATGCCAGCATGATCACCAGCAGACAAATCAGCGTTTGCTTCAGCCATAGCTTCATGCCTCTACCTCCAGCCGGTATCCCAGCTTGAACACTGTCGCAAGCTGTTCGGTCAGTCCCAGCTTCTTTCGCAATGCTGCCACATGCACATCCACTGTGCGGGTTTCGCCGATGTACTCATCGCCCCACACCTGACGCAGCAGCTTCTCACGGGTCAGCACCATACCGGGGTGCTTCATGAAGGTACAAAGCAGCTCGTATTCCATGGGCTTGAGGGAGATCAGTTCACCGGCTTTATGCACGGATCGGCTGTCCAGATCGACCGTGATATCCTGATATGTGATCTTGTTTTCTGTCGGGGCACTGCGGGCCAGCACCTTTTCCATGCGCACAAGAAGCTCCAGAATGTCGAAGGGCTTGACCAGGTAATCTTCTGCGCCCAAACGGAGGCCCTGAACACGGCTTTGCACATCCGCTTTGGCAGACACATAAATCACGGGGATATTTCGCTCCTGCATATAGGGCAGCAGCTCAAAGCCGTCCAGTTCCGGCAGCATAATATCGCACAGAGCAAGATCAAAATGTTGGGCAGCGATTGCATCAAGTGCCTGTCTGCCGTCCATAGCACAGACAGGTTCATATCCGACAACAAGCAGATTGCTTTCAATTAGCCGGGAGATCGCAGGATCATCTTCAACGATTAAAATGCACTTTTTCATTGAATCACCTCGCATTTAGTATAGCACTTGATGGCAGGCTTCGTAAATGGTACGGATGTAAACGAGTTGTAAACGGACCACGGATCACTCATTTGTAGATTGAGAGTCGCAATACTGGCAAGCGATGCTTATGGCTATCCATAAGCAACAAACGCTTGTTGGTGGAGTTACCCCCAATCCCCCCAGAACGCATGATATGATCATGCGGCTACGCACCTAACGGCGCTATACTCAGAAAAATGAATAAAGTAAACACGTTGACAATAAACTAAATCACGATTATAATAATCTTGAATTAGTTGTGGAGGTGATAGCGTGTTTATCGGACGTCATACTGAGTTAAAGCGTCTGGAGGAACTGTACTGCTCCGATGGCTTTGAGTTTCTTGTGATGTATGGCCGCAGACGTGTGGGTAAAACTTCACTTCTCCGGGAGTACGCAGGGACACATAGGACCATCTTCTTTTCTGCGCAAGAGAAGAATGATTCACTGAATCTGGTGGACTTTTCCCGTGCCGTTCAAACGGCTCTCACGGGTGATGATTTCGGTGCTTTCCGGGATTGGGAGGCTGCTTTTCAATATGTTAGCGATCACACCGGCAATGAGAAAGTCACGCTGATCATCGACGAGTTCCCCTTCATTGCGCAGGAGAATCCTACGGTCAAAAGCATCCTGCAGCACATCATTGATCACCAATGGTCAAAGAAAAAGATCTTCCTGATTCTGTGTGGTTCCAGCGTCAGCTTCATGGTCAATGAGGTCATGGGCTACAAGAGTCCGCTGTATGGCAGATCAACCACACAGATGGAAGTCGAGCCTTTTGACTATCTGGACAGCGCTGCATTCTTTCCTGATTACAGCCATATTGATCAGCTGCTTGCTTACGGTATCCTGGGCGGCATTCCTTGCTATCTCCAGCGATTCAGCGATCAACGGACCATTGCTGAGAATATTCAGCAGGAAATCCTTCGCACCGGTTCCTTCCTGAAGGATGAGCCGCAGCTGCTGCTGAAAATGGAACTGCGCGAGCCCGCCGTCTACAACAGTATCTTTGAGGCGATTGCCGGCGGTGCAAGCCGCATGAATGACATTGCTCAGAAGATCAAGGAGGATAGCGGCAAGTGCTCCCGATACATTGCGACGCTGAAAGAGATTCGTCTGCTCGATAAGATCACGCCGTGCGGAGAAGACGAGTCCACGAAGCGCACCATTTACCAGATCACGGA
>JAGBBE010000096.1 GCA_017938645.1 Clostridia bacterium | reverse complement strand
TCTCCCAATTTTCATATCCTGTCGCCACTTTGGAGCTTCGCCATCGTCTGCCCAATACTCGTCCATAGCGACGATCTTATCGTCTTTCAGCTTGATGAAGGATGTAACGTGGAAAGAAGCGGAGGGATCCTTCGGATATACCCGTGTTGCGGTAATAATCATATCGTCCGTTGTAACGATCTTTTCAACCTCGCCATCCCAATCGCCGGGATACTCGCAGTTGGCTCTTATAAATTCCTCAACCGTGAAATGCTCGTTGGAGCAATGCCAATTTACATAGGCATCGTCTTGGAAGTATTCTCTTATCTCGTCTGCTCTCTGTGCGAGAACGTTAGACCAAAACTGTTGTATGTTCATAACAAATGTCCATCCATAATGTTCTGTAATGCGTCAATAAGCTTGCCGTAATGCTTCTTTAACCTTTCGCTTTCGGTATATACTGCATCAAAGCGGACAAGTCGATCCACGATATGCTCTGAGACAATACTCTTGTAATCTGCGTTATCTTCATATCTGCGTATTATTAAATTTCCTCTTGATTCCTCGTCGAGAAGGCGCAAATAAAGATCGTTAATGGAAATCTCACGGATAACAGCGACTTCATTTTCACTGACAAGCTCGGGACTCCACGATGTCATTCCTCTCATAAATCCCTCATCGTTGATTTCATAAATTGAACACTCTTTATCTTTGAATAACAACCGGAAGGCACCGGGATAGCATTCCATAATAACGGGAATACCATTTTCTTCGCTGATAATAAAATCAAAATCGTCATGGGGCGCACCAAAAAGGAGCCCGGTGACCACATTTTCGATAGCGTACACATACGGCTTTTTGTGTGTCGAAACCTGCGGTTTCAATATTTTCAGACCAGCGGTTTTTGATATATGATAAAGCATATTTATTTCTCCAATCTAAAGGTCAATCCATCGTACTTCTGCTTGTCAACCTCTCGTGTGCCGACATTACGGTTACACTCCACAAAGCTGAGCTTTTCGGCAAGGCGGAGCATACGGACGTTACCCGACCAAGTTTGTGTGTAAAGCTCGCCCACGCCGTTCTCAAAGTAGTAATTCATAAACGCACGGAGAGCGTTTGTGCCGATGCCGTTGCCCCACACGTCGGGTTCGCAAATGTCGATGCCGATGGCACGATAAACGGTCTGACCGTCCTTGATCTCGCCAATCCATTCGTAGTTCTCGTCAATGGGGTAGGAGCTTACCCAGCCAATGTGTCTGCCGTTCCATTCGATCTCAAACTTCCAACGGCGAACATCATCGGAAAGCTTTTTCACGGACTCATAGTATTCACGCCAAGACGTGCGCTCGGTTTCCTCGTCCGATTCGATAGGCTCCCACGGCGCATCCGTATTTGACCACTCGGTTTCGGTGGTGAACCAACGCACATAGTCCTCAATGTCAGACTCCATCATATCCCGAAGGATGATGTTTTCATATTCAATCTTCATTACTACCTCTCAATAGTCAAATTCATGTTCACCAACCGCAATCGTCTGCGTCAGCTTTTCGTCTTTGTACGGCTTGCGGATCTCGATCAGATTCAAAACCGTATAACCACGCTTTCGCAGAAACTCAATCATGCGGTGATTGTTAGGGTGAACATAGTTATAAACGGTATCATCCCCATAAGAAGCGGCAATTTCCTCCGCTTTGCTATGCAGAACAGTAGCAACACCATGACGGCGGTAGTCCTCTTTGACAAAGATGGATTCCACCCACACGACCTCGCTATCTACACGGCAAACCACATAGCCTGCGTATTCGCCATCCACAAGGGCGGCATATACCGGGAACTTGGCAGAAAGATATTCTTCCATTTCCTCACGTCCAGCTTCAATGTTCGGCTTGGATGCAATGCCTTTATATGAACGCAACTCTACTCGAAACAGGGCAACCATTTCGGCAAGTGCGTCATTTACTTGTGTTATATCCAAAATCTCAACCATAATTGCCCTCCTTGCGTATGGACATAAAAATCCATAATGATTATACTGCAAAAATGCAAATTGTGCTACCACTTTCGTTGCTCAAAGAAACAATTAAGGGAGTGCATCGTTCAAATACACTCCCTCAGCGGTTTTTACTTCCAACCACAACCGTTGAACCATTTGCTTCACTTCTGCTATGCCTTTTGATGCTGTTTCTGGCATGAACATCCATCCGATTTTCGTATTGACAAAATGGTCAAATATCTATATAATTTAGTTATGCAAGCGCTTGCATAACGAGCGCATTACGATGCAATAAGCCAATATGATAGATCAATATACGAAAGTAGGTATTGCAGTGGCAGCTACTTTGCAGGATGTGGCGCATCTGGCCGGAGTGAATCCATCTACCGTGTCCCGTGTGCTGAACGGAAAAAGTGTTATTTCTCCAGAAACGAGAGAGCGTGTTCTGGCTGCAATTGAGAAATTGGATTATCATCCCAACTCTCTGGCGCGCAGCTTGGCAAGTGGCCAGGCTGGTGCGATCGGTGTTGTGCTTGATGCACAGGATGTGGGCGCTTTCCAGAACCCGTTCTTCTCTGCCAGCCAGTTTGCGATTGAGCAGTATGCCCAGGATCAGGGCTATCATGTGATGGTTGCCAATGGTGGCAGAAAATCTGGCAATGCAGTGGAACGTCTGGTGCTTGAACGCAAGGTGGATGGTCTGATTATGCCGCCATCTACCGGACATCCGGAACTGCTGAAGAAGCTGACCAGCTTCCCGTATGTCTTTCTTGGCCAGCCGGATGAAAACGGTGATGACTGCAACTGGGTGGACATCGACAATGAATATGGTGCCTTGATCGCAGTTGAGCATCTGGTGTCCAAGGAATATCGCCGGATTGCTTATCTGGGTGGCTCTCAGCGGTCTGATGCAGGCTTTATCATGCGTCGTCAGAAAGGCTATTTGAAGGGTATCCCAGAGGGGGAACCCCATTGGCTGCTTGCGACGGATGGTACCCCGGAAAATGCTTATGAGGTTGCCATGGCGTGTCTGCAAGGCGAGCAGCACCCCGACGCCTTCCTGCTGGACGACAACATGGCTGGTATTGGCCTGATCAAGGCTTGCCGCGAATTGGGACTGGCCATCCCGCAGGATATTGGTGCAGTGACATTCAACAACTTCCCGATGGCAGCGTACACGGACCCGCCGCTGACTGCGATCGATATTAATACTGGACTCCTCGGTACAGAAACAGCGCAGATGCTGTTTGAATGCATGAAGGAGTCACAAGCTGGTCATCACAAGCTAATCAAGCCGTCCCTGATTGTGAGGGAGTCCACCCAGAAAAAATGAAGGAGGTGCGCTGGTGAACCAACTGGCCGTTGTACATCAAGGAAGAGGAATAGATTGCTTTGCGCTTGATGCACATACCTTCCGGATACGGCTGCGTTGTGCAGCAGGCGACTTTGATCGGGTCGAGCTGTGCTATGCCCTGAATAAGTATGAGTGGCATATGGGGCAGCAAAGAACGCCCATGCAGCGCTGGGGAAGTGACGGAATCACTGACTACTATACCTACGATCTGCAAGGAGAGGAAACGCGAATCGCTTATATCTTCATTCTGCATCGTGGAAAAAGAAAATGGTACTTCAGCGAGGAGGGCATCAGCAAGGATTACGACTTCTCCAAAGGGTATTACACCTTCTTCCAGTACCCCTATGTGCATGACTGTGATATTCATCATACGATTACCTGGGCGGATCGGGCAGTCATCTATCAGATCTTCCCGGAACGTTTCGCCATCGGCATCCCTGGCAAAGAATACATCACTGCTGCATGGGATAAAAAGCCTACGCCGAAGGACTACTATGGCGGCGATCTTCCCGGCATTGAGCAACACCTGGACTATCTGACTGATTTGGGCGTCAACTGCATCTATATGACTCCTGTCAATCCGGCAAAGAGCAACCACAAGTACAACATCATGGATTATGATGACGTGGATCGGGACTTTGGCGGGAAAGATGCGTTGATCAGCCTTGTCCATACTGCGCACCAGCGTGGCATGAAGGTGATGCTGGACGGCGTTTATAACCATTGTTCTTGGGAAACGCCCATGTTCCAGGATGTAATCAAACGAGGAAAAGCATCGACCTATTGGGATTGGTTCTTTGTTGACGGAGAAAACGTTGATCTGAAGCATCCGAACTACCTCATGTTTGCTGCCTGTCCGGATATGCCCAAGCTCAACACCGGATGTCCGGCGGTGATCGAATACTTCTGCGGCCTCGCAGCCAAGTGGACGAAGGAATATGGCATTGATGGCTGGCGGCTGGATGTGATGGACGAAATCAGCTATGAGTTTCTCAGGGCATTCAGAAAGGCTGTTAAGGCAGTCAATCCGGATGCGGTGATCCTTGGAGAAGCCTGGCATGAGCCAGCGGTCTGGCTCCGTGGAGATCAGTTGGACAGCGTGATGAACTACGGGCTGACGAAAGCCCTGATGGATTATCTTGTAGAGCGCAAGCTGGACGCAGCCGGTATGGCGTCGCGGCTGATGCGTCTGTATATGAGAACAACTTCCATGTCTGCCCGCATGATGCTGAATCTGATGGGCAGTCATGATACCCATCGGTTCCTGACGCTGTTGAATGGCGACAAAGCACGTCTCAAGCTCGCTTTCGCCATCATGTTCTTCTATGTCGGGATGCCTTGCATCTATTATGGTGATGAGGTTGGCATGGAAGGCGGATACGATCCCGGGTGCCGGGGTGGGTTCCCCTGGGACAGCACCAAATGGGATCATGAACTAAGGAAGGCCGTTCAGCAGCTATGTCTGCTGAAAACAAGCGGAAAACTCTCCGGTGATGAGATTCAGATCCAGTCAATGGGTGATGCGCTGGTCATCAGCAGAAAGCACGCGCAGCTGATTGTCAACGGGACAGATCAGCCCATTCAACTGGAAATTAAGGGTATAACGCATCATCTGGATGCGTGTACATACGTTGTGAACTCATTTGAACAGCGAAAGGAGAGTATCCCGTGAAGAAAACAGTTTCTTTGATCCTGAGCATCATGATGCTTCTGTCGTTCCTGTCGTTTGCCTCTGCTGAAAGCGACATGTATAAGCGAGTTACGGCCCGTTTTACAGGCCAGCTGGAGCAGGGCGTGACCATCAAGGTGCTGGAAAATGCTACAGCCATTGAGCTGGGGTATGCGGATGAGCTGATTGCGGCTTTCAACGCAGCTTATGCAGACAAAGGAATCCGCGCTGAACTGATGGACATTGACCAGTACAGCGATCTGGCGACAGACGGTCCCTACGGCTATGGCCCGGACGTGTGGTATCAGGCGAATGACATCCTGATGAAGTACGCCACCAAGCAGCATCTGCTGCCGCTGCCGGTGTATGGACTGGAAAGCTGGGAGCTCATCCCTGAAAATGCCTGGAACGCCTACAAGATGACCATGTATGATGAGGACTTCTACTGCGGCATTCCGCTGAATGTTCAGAGCGGTATGATGTTCTACATTGAGTCCATGCTGCCTGACAACTGGGAGACCGAATGGGACATCAATCAGAATGGTACGCCTGATTTCTTCGAGACCTACACGGCGCTGTATGCACTCAGTGCTGACATTCAACAGAATGGCGGCAAAACCAAGTACGGCTATCTGGACGACCTGGTGGACGTGTACTTCTGCGTGGGCTATATGCTCTCCGGCGGTGCGTATGTCTTTGGTGACAATAACACTGATCCCGCTGACATTGGCTTGAATAAGGGTGATGCGGCCAAGGGCGCGAACATGCTGCGTCAGTGGGCTGATCTGATGAACAACACAGAAGTCCTGGACGGCGCATTTGCTTCCGCAGCATATGGCTATCTGGCAGATGGTACCATGCTGTGCACTGTGACCACTCCTGACGTGCGTGCCATGTTCATCCGTGCGATGGTCAATACCGGCAAGTGGACGAAGGAAGAGGCTGAAGCTGATCTGAAGATGATCAATGTGCCCCGTCTGCCTGTGTCTCTTGACCTGACTGCTGACAACTGGCAGGATACCATCACCCAAATGGATACTCTGACCATGCAGACCAAGATGATGGGCGGCATCAATGGCTATGGCATCTCTGCCTATACCAAGTGCCCCAATGCCAGCCTTGCGTTCATTCAGTTCGCGGCCAGCTATGAGCAGATCATTGCCCGCAACAAGGCGCTGGGTATCAGCCCTGCCCGCAGCGATGCAGCTGAAACCATCGGCGCAACTGACCCCAATGTGGCGCTGATCTTCAGCAATCTGGACACTGGCTATATCGACGTAATGCCGGCGATCAATGAGGTGGCTCAGATCTGGACGCCTGGGCAGAGTTTCCTGATCGACCTGTGTACGGATGCTTTCCGTGCAGAGCGCGGCGAAGAAGAGCTGTATGCTGACCTGGAAGATATTCAGAAGGGTCTTGACCGCATGGTGCAGCAGATTCTGGACGCCATCTTTACCTTGTCATAAAGAACGGGAGGTATCCCCATGGCGCAGGCCCGTTTGAAAGAAACCCAAGCGAAAGAAAACATATTTTTTTACCGATTCATGCAAGCGCTTGCAAAAGTCTGGAAAGCACCGTGGCAGGTGAAAGCATCCGTACTCGTCATGGGTCTGGGGCAGATCTGCTATGGCCAGATCATCAAGGGCCTGATCTACCTTGCCTGCCTGGCGGGGCTGATCTGGTACTTTGTGACAACCGGTGCAGCGGACTTCATCGGCTTCTTTACCCTTGGTACGCAGCAGGAAGACCTGTGGCTGGGGATTCCGGGTGACAACTCCATGAACATGCTGATTCTTGGCATCTTTGCCATCGTGATCGGTCTGTTCGGAATTCTTCTGTGGATCACCAACATGAAGGATTGCCTGTTCACCGCCCAGGAAGTCAAGGCTGGACGCAAGCCGCGCAGTTTCAGGGAAACCTTGAGGCACATGGCTGACGATAAGTTCCACGTGACTGCACTGACGCTCCCGATGGTAGGCGTAACCATCTTCTCCGTGCTGCCCATTGTTTTCATGATTCTGATCGCCTTCACCAACCTCGGCGGCGATGTGGTCTATCCGAAGCTGGCAGACTGGTCGTTTGATGCATGGAGCAAGCTGCTGAATGTGGATAAGCTGTCCGGCACCTTCGGCAAAATCCTTTCATGGAATGTGCTGTGGGCGATCTCGACAACGCTGATCAATTTCCTGGGGGGGCTTGGTCTGGCGCTGCTGCTGAACAAGCCCAATGTCAAGGGAAAGAAGATCTGGCGGGCGTTTCCCATCCTGGCATATGCCATTCCCGGATTCATCAGTATGCTGGGCTTCAAGTTCATGTTTTCGCAGTCTGGCCCGATCAACAGCATGCTGACTTCTGCGGGCCACGACGCGATCTTCTTCCTGACCAATGATGCATCCGCAAAATGGTGGGCAAGAGGAATCGGCCTGTTTGTGAATGCATGGATTGCGATCCCGTCTCTGATGCTGATGATGACTGGATATCTGAGCAACATCAACACGGATATGTACGAAGCCGCAGAGCTGGACGGAGCAAGCAAGTTCCAGCAGTTCCGGAAGATTACGCTGCCCTTCGTCATTTTCTCCACCACACCGGTGCTGATTGGCCAGTTCGTGGGTAACTTCAACAACTTCGGTATCTTCTTCTTCATGCGCAGCGGCGTGATTTCCAATTACGGTGATTACTTCCTTGCGTCGGATACCGACCTGTTGATCAACTGGCTGTACAACCTGTCCGTGGATAATAACTACTACTCTGTGGGCGCAGCGATCAGCCTGATCATCTTCATGATCACGTCCACCGTTTCGCTGGCTGTGTACGTCCGCTCCAACGCTTATAAGCAGGAGGATACGTATCAATGATGACAATGAAACGGAAAAAATACACCCTCCGGCGCTTTGCGGACGATGCCTTCACCTACACGACCCTCATCATCGCTTCGCTGATCTTCGTGTTTCCCTGCCTGTGGCTGGTGCTGGCATCCTTCAGCAAATCCGGCAGCCTGTACGATATGCGAGGGTTCTTCCCAGCCGAGTACAGTGCACAGACCTTCGTGGAGTTGTTCACGGATGATGTGAATGGTCTGTATCCTTACAAGAAATGGTTCATGAATACGCTCTATGTGGCATCCATGAGCTGCATCTTCGGTACGATCCTTGTCATC
>JAGBBE010000095.1 GCA_017938645.1 Clostridia bacterium | reverse complement strand
GGAGTACTTCTCAACATGCCTCTGAATGGCATTGAACGTCTCGTCGCTCAGATCATGCTCGATCTTGCAGGCATCCGCGCGGGCAACCTCCTCGCTGATACCCAAACGCATCAGGAAACCGGTCAGCAGACGGTGACGTTCGAGAATGCGGCGGGCGATGGCTTCGCCGCTCTCCGTAAGGGTGATGCGGCTGTCGTCGCCCATGTGAATATAGCCGTTTTCGCGCAGGCGTTTCATGGCAAAGCTGACAGACGGCTTGGTTACGCCCAGATGAGCAGCAATGTCTACAGAGCGGGCGGAGCCGTGCTCCTCGCAAAGAATGAGGATTGTCTCCAGATAATCCTCAGCAGATTCGTGGATATTCATGGCAAAGCCTCCTTATATCGGATATCCTATCACAGTTTTCTGATTCTGTCTACGTTGCTGTTGACATACAACACAACTGTGGGATAAAATAAACGTTCAGCAAGGCGATGTCTGATCGTCTGAAATATGGAGTGATAAACGATGGATTGGGTGCAGCTGATTTTGATTGCCGTCAGCCTGTCGATGGACGCATTTGCTGTGGCGCTTTGCAAGGGCCTTTGCATGAAGCGCATCAATTACAGGCATGCGGGGATTATCGCACTGTTTTTTGGCGGATTTCAGGGCCTTATGCCGCTGATCGGCTGGTTCCTCGGCAAGCAGTTTGAGCAGTATATCACGCCGATTGACCACTGGATCGCCTTTGTGCTGCTGGGCTATATCGGCGGCAAGATGATCTGGGATGCGCTGCATGAGGACAACGAAGGCCAGGCATGCGCCATTGAGGAAAAGCTCGATGTAAAAGAGATCTTCATCATGGCGGTTGCCACAAGCATTGACGCGCTGGCAGTGGGCATCACGTTCGCCTTCCTGCAGATCAGCATCGTCCCCAGCGTCTGCGCAATCGGCCTGATTACCTTCGGCCTCTCGTTTGCAGGCGTTATCGTGGGCAACCGCTTCGGCAACAAGTTCCAGTCCAAGGCCCAGCTGGCTGGCGGAACGGTGCTTGTGCTCATTGGCCTCAAGATCCTGCTGGAGCATCTGGGAATCCTGGTGCTGTAAGACGGTTTACTTTTCTTCGGCTTCCTCGTCGTTACGGGGACCGTCGAAGGTCGGGGTAAACCATTCCACGTCCTTAAGCTGAGCAAGCTGCTCGCGCGTGATCACCGTGTTGGTGCCTAAACAGGCATTGCAGCGGTAGCCGCAGTCGGGGCATACGCAAGCCTGATACTCGGTTTCGGACTGAATCATGTAAGCTTCGCAATGCGGGCATCCGCAGCGCATATCAATCGCCTCCTGATGGAATTGTTCCCATTCTATCACAGATGAACCCAAAAGGCAAAGGAACGATGAAGATGCCAAGAAAATCAAGGAAAATTGCGCTGATTGTCATGCTTGCATGCGTGCTGGCACTGCTGTGCGGCTGCAAGCAGAATCCGTCAGAGGAACGGCTTTACTCCAGAATCACGGAGCATTTTGCAAAGTACGGCTATCCATGCTCTTTTTCTGCACTGGAGGACGGACGCGACGTGCCGATCTACCAGAGCTCAGCATGGAAAAAGATGCTGCTGGGTCAGGAGGAAGTGCTCGTTTATTTCGATGAAAGCAACCGCGCCGACTATCTTTCTTCGGGAATTGACGCAGAAAAGCACGGCTTTGTTGGACAGTTCGGACTGCGGTTTGTATTGGTGTATGATGGGGCTGATTCCGGGGTTCTGGAGGCTCTGAACGCTATGCCTGAGGTTTGATCCACACAATAGACAACGCCCTGAAATCGAAGGATTTCAGGGCGTTTTGCGTGTCATAAACGAGTGAAGGCATCCCATCTGCCGCGCAGCAGAGAACACAGCAGAAGGCCGCACAGGGCAATGATGGCCCACAGGCCGATGGTCGCATGCCAGCCGAAGCTTTCGGAGAACAGCGCCATGCCGTAGCCGGAAAGAGCGCTTCCTGCATAGGTGGCGGAGTTCAAAACGCCGGAGATCAGTCCGGTGCGGCCGAAGCGGGCAAACTGACGGGGTGTGAAGCAGATCAGCACAAGGTTGACGCCGTGCATGCTGCCCACCAGCAGCGCAAGACACATCACAGACAGGATGATGGAACTGGCATTGGTCAGGTACAGCACAAGCGCCGACAGACATCCTGTGCCAAAGATCACCGCAGCACAGAGCATGTCATTGCGCAGCCAGCGCTGATGAATGACAGACGTGACCTGAAAGCTGAGAATGCTGAACAATGGCAGAATCACGCCGGTCAGGATGGAAAGCGAACTGCTCAGACCGAAGGTTTCGGACATATAGGTCGGCATCCAGTTGGATACGCCGTCACGCAGGCTTCCCTGAAGCATGATAGCGATCATAATCAGCGGAATCAGCACAAAAGCGATACGCGGCATCGCTTTTGCGGTGGAAGACTTTTCCTCAGCACCTCGCGCAGGCATGAACGCCGCATAGGTGTGCCCGAACTGCCATGCCCATACGGCAAGCATCACCAGCGCCGCCGCAGAGCCAAGCACAAACACAGAGCGCAGCCCAAACAGCGGCAGAAGCAACGGCGCAAGCAGATACACAGCGATGGTACCGAAGGAGGAGCCCCAGCTGACGCGAACCACAGCTTTCTGATAATCCGTTTCGTTCAGACAGCCGGACATAATCACCACCAGCGGAGGCCACATCAGCGACTGCGCAAAACCGTTTACCGCCCACAGTGGAGGCAGAAGCGCACCTGTAGGCAGAAGTGCAACGCACAGGTTGACGGCTCCGGTGATGGCGAAGCCGCATACAAGCATGTGCTGAGGCTTGAAGCGGTCGCCGAGCCAGCCGCTGAGGATCTGTCCGGCACCGTAGGTAAGGGAGCTGAGCGTAAGCGCAAGCGCGGCCGTGCGTGTGGAAGCGAAGCCGCTGTCCACAACCTCCACTAATGTCGCCGCCAGATTGATGCGGCAGACATAGCTGACAAAATAGGCGATAGAGCAAAGCCAGATCAGTCGAACGGTTTGTTTGCGATTCACAGCAGGCTGCTCCCTTCCCATTCAGGCGCGTTTTCGCAGCCAAGCAGATGCGTGATGGTAGGCGCAATATCCTTGATAGATACAGGACGGTCAATCAGCCCCGGCTGAATGCCCTTGCCGTGGATAATGACAGGAATGGTCATATCCTCAGGCATTTCCGTGCCGTGATGGCGGCCGTGTCCGCCGTGGTCCGCAAGGATGATGGTGATGCAGTCCTCATCCTGCGCCTCCATGATGCGTTCGATGCTGCGGAAGCTTTCGTCGATGGAGTGCAGGTATTTTTCGCCCATCCAGCCGAAGGCATGGCCTTCTTCATCCGTCCAGCCAAGATAGGTGAAGCAGAAATCCGGACCGAAGTCGCGGATGCAGCGCAGGGTTGCCTCGGTCACAGCTTCGTTGCTGCGCTCCATGCCGTAATCAAAATGCATGGATACAAAGCAGGAATGCATCACGCCGCCCGGACGGTACAGATCGCGCAGTTCCTCCCAGTTATAGATCATGGCCGTGCGGATACGTTTGGCCGTCAGCTGCTCCATCAGCCCCTTGATCGGGCGCACCTGCGGGGTATAGGTATTGGTGGTTACGCCATGCCGGTCAGGATCCACCGAGTGAAACAGCGACATGTGGCAGGGGAGCGTAACCGAAGGAAAGACCGTGGATGCGCTGAGCGTGTAGAGGCTATGATCAAGGAGCGTATGGATGAACGGATTTTTACACAGCGCCAGTGCGTCGGGGCGCATGCCGTCGACCAGAATCATATGTACCTTACCCATGCTGTATCGACCTCGCTTGCTGGTTCAAAAAAGAATAGAAAAACCGCTGGCTCACAGGCATAAACTGCGGCCAGCGGTTTATACCGCCATCGGGGACAGCGGTTTACAGAAAGAAAGACGCTTACTTGTTGACGCTGTCCTTCAGGGCCTTGCCAGCCTTGAAAACAGGAGCCTTGGAAGCTTCGATCTCGATGGTCTCGCCAGTGCGGGGATTGCGGGCCACGCGGGCGGGACGGGTACGGACTTCGAAACCGCCGAAACCGACGATCTGAACCTTTTCGCCTTCAGCCAGAGCCTCAGTGATCACATCGGTCACGGCGGCCAGGGCCTTCTCGGCATCCTTCTTGGTGAAACCGGTCTTCTTAACGATGGCGGCAGTCAATTCAGCTTTGTTCATTCTACAATTACCTCCTTTGATTTATCCGTGAAAAACACGGAACCTTTTTCAGGTGATCAGGGGAAAGCATAATGACGAAAATGGAGCAAACCCTTTACTCGTCTCGTTTTCCCGCATTCCAGTATACATCCATTTCCGATAAAGTCAAGTCCTCAAGAGATTTTCCTGCTGTTTTTATCGCATTTTCCATTTTGCGGAAACGATGGATAAATTTATTGGTTGCGAAGTGCAGCGCCAGATCAGGATCCTTCTTGCAAAGACGGCAGACATTCACCGCTGCGAAGAAAAGATCGCCCAGTTCCTCCGCAGGATCGACACCCTTCTTGAGGTTGTCGAGCACCTCGTCGGCCTCTTCATGCACCTTATAAAGCGCTTCCTGAGCGCTGTCCCAGTCAAAGCCGACCTTGCGGGCCTTCTTCTGCACCTTGGCAGCGCGCATGAGCGGGCTCAGGCCGGTGGACACATTGTCCATGGCATCGGCATGAGTCTGAATGCCGCGCTGCTCGCGCTTGAGCGCCTCCCAATTGTTGAGCACATCCTCGGAGGTATCGGCCTTCACCTGACCGAATACATGCGTATGGCGCTCGATCATTTTGCCGGCGATGGCGCTGGTAACGTCATTGAGGTTGAACTCGCCGCACTGACGCGCAATCTCCGTGTGCAGCGCAACCTGCAGAAGAACATCGCCCAATTCGTCATACATGTGGTCGATATCCTCGTCGCGCACGGCCTGGATGAACTCGTAACTCTCCTCCAGAAGGTCGGTGAGCAGGGTTTCATGAGTCTGCTCTCGGTCCCACGGACAGCCGTCCGGCGCACGCAGACGGCGCACGACATGCATCAGATCGTCCATGTCAAAGCGCTCGCGCTTAAGCATTTCCACCCCGGGAATAAAAACAGCGGTGAGATGATCGTAATGCTTCTGCCTGTCGAGTTCAAACAGCGGAATTGTGCTGCGTTTAAGTTCGCCGGTCTTCTCATTGCCGGTGATGAAGGTGATTTCCTCTTCTTCAGGCATCAGTTCCATCAGCTTGAGCTTGCACTCTCCGGCGCATTCGCGGCTGTGCAGTTCCACGAGCAGCAGATCCTCTTCAGGAGATACACGCGAGAGCAGGAAGGATTCGGCAGTATACAGGCGCATGGCGTCGCGATGGTTTTCAATCAGGCTCAGGCAGCGCTCGGCATGGCTCACGCCAGGCAGGAGAACAACCTGCGCATCGCGCGGCTTGAGGCGCTGAATGGTCGAAACCGTGGTGTCAAACGATGCGTCGCTCACGGCATAACAGACATTGGCTTCTTTGGCCAGGCTCAGAAGCTTGACAGCGGCGGCACGGTTGAAGGCGTCAAAATCCTCGCAGGCATCGTAAAGCGCATCCAGAGACTCGAAGGCAATGCCTTCCACGCGAAGAAAATCAACCATGGGATGACGCTCCGTGCGCAGCACCACATGCTGAGCGGCATACAGCGCCTTTTCCACGCCGCGGGTGAGAAACATTTCATTTCCGGTACCAAGCGTAACAATGGTCAGCATCTGTCATTCTCCTTATCAGGCCTTTTTGCGACGGTTCAGACGGCGCAGAATGGGGCCGAGGTCTTCTTTGGTGATGGCGCCCACGAGCACGGCAAAGGCAGCATAGGCTGCGATGCCGATGACAACCAGCACGAGCGTCCACAGCGCGCCGGAGGGCAGCAGACGAATGGCAAAGTACAACACAGCGCCCATCAGCGCAGTGGCAAGCGCCGGCTTGCCGACCATGTTCACCAGATCAGCCTTCAGCCCTGTATACTTGTGAACAAAATACAGATTGGGCAGCATGCTCAGCGTGTAGCAGGCGATAGACGCCAGCGGTGCGCCATGAATGTTGATGCCGGGCGTGCCGATCAGCGTATAGTTGAGGAAAATCTTGACGGCCACGCCAACCATCAGCGTATACATGGGAATGCGCTGCTTGCGAAGGCCCTGCAGAATGCCGCTGGTGGACTGAACCACGGTAAACAGCACAATCGTCAGGCTGGATACGCTGAGCAGTTCGGCCGTTACCTGAAGTGCTTCAGGCGTATTGAAATGATAGATCAGATCCAGCAGCTGGCTGGAGAGCATGCTCATGCCGATGGAGCAGGGCAGGCCGATGACGAACGACATTCTGAGTCCCATGGCACTGTTGCGGCGCATGGCCTTGCCGTCTCCGCGCGCCATGGCGCTGGAAATGGATGGGACAAGGCTCATGGCGATGGCAACAGCCAGCGCGGTGGGAACGTTGATCAGCGTCAGCACATAGCCGGAATAGCGACCGTAGAGCGCCAGCGCCTCGCTGTACTCAATGCCTGCGTCCATCAGGCGATTGAGAAGCAGGCCACTGTCGATGAAGCCTGCAATGGGCACGATGCACGCACCCAGCGTAATCGGTACGCTCAGCGTGGTCAGACGCTTGAGAAGCGTGCTGCGCGACATGGGCGCTTCGTCCTCGTTCTGAGCAAGGGCGTTGAAAGAGGAACGGCGCTGCCGATAGACATGGATCATGTAAAGAAGCGCGGCGGCCTCGGCAATCGAGGTGCCCAGCAGCACTCCGGCTGCAGCGTAGGCAGTAGAGACCTTCATGCCAAAGTAGGCCAGAGGAAGCGCCACAAAGACCTTGCCCACCTGCTCAATTAGCTGGGAGACAGCAGTGGGAGTCATGTTCTGCTGTCCCTGCATGAAGCCGCGCAGAGCGCTCATCAGACACACCAGCAGAATCGCAGGCGCAATTGCCACAAAGCCCGGCTGCGTGGAAGGATCGCCCGAACGCTGCGCTAGCGAAGGACTCATCACGATCATCAGAAGCATCGCAATGCAGCCCAGAGCCGCCAGCAGGCACAAAGCTGTGCGGAAAACACGTTTCGCGTTTCGAGGATCGTCCTTGGCCAGCGTAAAGCTGACCATGCGGCTGATGGCCACGGGCAGACCGGCGGAGGAAATGGTCAGCAGCATGTTATAGGTTGGGAAAACCAGCTGATAGGTGCCAAGTCCCTCTTCACCGATGATCCACGCAAGAGGAACGCGGTATAAAGCGCCGACGATTTTGCAGATCAAACCAGCAATGCTGAGCACTGTCATACCGCCGACGATGGATTTCTGCGTACTGCTCAAAGGAGAGCCTCCATGTCATTCAGGAAGATTTGCCGCAGGGAAAACGCGGTAATTTTTATTATAAACCTATTGCGCCGGTTTATCAAGCAAAGAGCGCAGGAAGAGAATGTTCGTTCCTTCGGTCTTTGCATCTGGCGCTTTCTGTGTTATAATATTAAAGTCTATGATTTTTTGTCATTTTTGATTGGGGGCTTTTTTGTGTCTTCATCCCGAGCCGCGATGCAGAAGGCTGTACGCATTTTGACCTGGGTTGTACTTGACATCATCCTGCTCACTGCATCGCTGATGCTTGCGCAGGTGGTTCGTTATTCGGCCAATGTATCGTATGCTTTTTTTGCAAACTCCATCCGCCTGCTTCCTGGTATGCTGGTGATTTCGCTTCTGGTATTCCACAGCTTTGGTATGTACCGCACGATGTGGCAGTATGCATCTGCCAGCGATGTGCTCCGTATTGCAGTGGCGTCGCTGATTGCCGCGCTTCTGACCTACGGCTTCTCGCTGGCTGCCAATGCCTTTGTCAGGCCCGTGAACCTCTTCCGCCTGCACAGGATGGTCTATCTGCTGCACTGGCTGATGAGCGTGGCGCTGGTTGGCGGCGCAAGGCTTCTGTACCGCATGCTGGTTACCCGTGAGCGCGTGTCGCTTCTGCGTTCCTCCAGCAAGGATGAGGCAAGACGCGTGATGGTTATCGGCGCAGGCTGGGCGGGCGCGAACATCGTGCACGAGATCCAGCGCGGCAGCTATGGCAACTGTGTCCCTGTGCTTGTGGTCGACGACGACCGAACCCGCAATGGCGCTCAGCTCAGCGGTGTTCCGGTGGAGCGCGGTAGCGGCAATATTCTCAAGCTCGCCAGCGATTACCGCGTGGACGAAATCATCATTGCCATTGCAACGCCTAAGGGCGATCTGAAGCCCTTGATCGAAAAGTGTCTTTCCACCGGCTGCCGCGTGCGCCGCGTCAATCCTTTGCAGGATGTCAAGGGCGACAGCTCCGCGCATGCAGTGGTACGTGATATCAACATCAACGATCTGCTTGGACGTCCGGAGGAGCATCTGGACATGACGCCGGTTGCGGAGTTCTTCTGCGGCAAGACGGTGCTGATCACCGGCGGAGGCGGCTCCATCGGCAGCGAACTGTGCCGCAGACTGCTCCCGTTGGAGCCTGCGCGCATCGTGCTGTATGATATCAGTGAAAACTACATGTATGACCTCAACAGCGAGCTTCGCCTGCAGTACGGCGCGGCGCTGAAGGAGAAGCTGATCCTGTGCGTGGGTTCCGTGCGCGATGAGCAGCGTCTTGACGAGGTATTTGCACAGTATAAACCCGACGTGGTGCTGCATGCGGCTGCGCACAAGCATGTGCCGCTGATGGAGGATTGCCCGGATCAGGCGGTCAAGAACAACGTCTTTGGCACCTGGCTTACTGCACAGGCTGCTGTGAAGCACAAGGTGCAGCGTTTTGTGCTTATTTCCACTGACAAGGCCGTCAATCCCACCAACGTGATGGGCGCAACCAAGCGACTGGCGGAAATGATTATCGAGGCGCTCAATACCTCTACGGATACGGAATTCACTGCCGTTCGATTCGGCAATGTGCTGGGTTCTCACGGCAGCGTCGTGCCGCTGTTTGAGCAGCAGATTCGCGCTGGAGGACCGGTTACGCTCACGCATCCGGATATCATCCGCTATTTCATGACCATTCCCGAGGCGGCAAGTCTGGTTTTGCAGGCTGCATCCATCGCCAAGGGCGGCGAATTGTTCGTGCTGGATATGGGTCGTCCCGTTAAGATCCGTGAACTGGCTGAGCGCATGATTCAGCTCTACGCACCGCGTGACGGCCGCAAAGTGGATATCGTCTATGTAGGCCTGCGCCCCGGTGAGAAGCTCTACGAGGAGCTTCTGCTGGCCGGAGAGGGGATTGCGAAGACGGAGAACGAAAAGATTTTCATTGCCAAGCCCGAAGTATTCAGCGAGGAAACGCTCAATCAGATGCTCAGCCGTCTTAAGAAGTGTCTGGACGAGAACGGCGACATGATGCAGTGTCTGCGTGACCTGGTGCCCACCTTCCGCGAGCCTGAGACCGTCAACAACGCCGCGCAGAAATCTGCCGTATGAGCGTTCATGAAGAGATGATGCTTTTGGCGCTCAAGGAAGCGCAGAAGGCGTTTGAAGAAAATGAAATCCCGGTTGGCGCAGTGATTGCAAAAAACGGCGAGGTTATTGCTACGGCGCACAACCTGCGCGAACAGCTCGGCGATCCCACAGCGCACGCCGAAGTGCTTGTCATTCGTGAGGCAGCAAAGAAGCTCGACAGTCGTAGGCTTACCGGCTGTACACTGTACGTAACGCTGGAACCCTGTCCCATGTGTGCAGGAGCGCTGGTGATGGCGGGTCTTGAACGCTGCTATTTCGGCGCGAGGGACGAGCGTCAGGGCTGCGCAGAGAGCGTATATGCACTCACCATGGATCCGGCGTTTTACCATCGGCTTCCATGTGTCGGCGGTCTGATGGAGGATGAGGCGTCTGATTTGCTTCGGAGGTTTTTCCATCAGCGCAGAGAAAACAAGGAAGGAGGCGCACAGCATGCGGATTGATACCATTGCAACCGATATGGACGGAACCCTGCTTGCGCCCGGCGGAATTTTGACTGAATATACCATTCAGGTGCTTGAAGAGTGCAAGCGAAGAGGCATCCGCCTGATTCCCTGCAGCGGAAGGACACATCCGAGCATGCGCCCCTATATCGACCGGCTGAATACGGGCCTTCCATACATTGGAGGAAACGGGTCGGAGATCGTTGCGCCGGATCATACGCTGATCGAGCAGCTGACCTTTGACCAGTCGCTGGCAAAGGAGATCATTACCTGCATGCAGCAGGAAGGCTTCTATGTGCAGGTGTACAGCGACGAAGGCTTCTTTTATGAGGAAGAATGTACCGCGTCCAACAATTATAAGAAATCCTCCGGTATGAAGGGAACAGCTGTTGGAAATCTGTGTGATTTCCTGACTTTTCCAACACCCAAGATCCTCAGCGTGAATGATCCGTCTGAAGTGGAGCGCTTCTATCCGATCATGAAAAAACGTTTTGAAGGCCGCGCTACCTTTACGGTAAGTGAACCGTATTTTCTCGAGGCGGAGCCGTTGGGAGCAAGCAAGGGAGAAGCTCTGGCAAGGCTGGCGGCCATGCGCGGAGATATTGTTCCGGAGCGCACGATTGCCTTTGGCGACAATCTCAACGACTGGTCGCTTCTGGCCTTTACACCCAACAGCGTAGCCATGGGTAATGCACGCGAGGAACTCAAGCAGTTTGCTGCGTACGTCTGCCGCCCCAACAGTGAGGATGGACTGGCGCGTTTTATTGAGGAGCATGTGCTCCACAACAAGGAGGGATAACGGTGATTAACGTCAAGGATTTCTGCAAAAAGCTGAGTCTTGTGGAACTGAGCGACACAGGCTGCAGAGAAATGGACATCAATGTGACGGATATCAACCGTCCCGGTTTGCAGTTCACCGGATTTTATGAGTATTTTGCCCATGAGCGTCCTCAGGTGATCGGCAAAACAGAAATGACCTATCTGGAGTCCCTCGAGCCTCAGAAGCGGCGCGAAGTGCTCACCAAGTTTATGAGCTATCCTCTGCCCTGCATCATCGTATGCTGGGGGATGACCCCTCCGCGAGAGCTTCTGACCCTTGCCGACGAGAACGGCATTCCCGTTTTCCAAAGCAAGAACAAGACCACGAGACTGACATTCCTGACCATCAACTACCTCAACCGCGAGCTTGCGCCTCACATCACCCGCCATGGCGTTCTGGTGGATGTTTACGGCGTGGGTGTGCTGCTCACCGGCGAGAGCGGCGTGGGCAAGAGCGAACTGGCGCTGGAACTGGTGCGGCGCGGACATCAGCTCTGTGCTGACGACGTGGTGGACATCTGCCGCGTGTCGGACGACCGCCTCATCGGCGAATCGCCTGCCATGGTGCGCCATTTCATGGAGATCAGAGGAATCGGTATCATCGATATCCGCGCAATGTACGGCGTGGGCTCGGTCATCCTCACCAAATCCATCGACATGGAAATCCACATGGAAAACTGGGACTCCCAGAAGGAATACGACCGCCTTGGCCTGCAGGAGGAAACCACCTCCATTCTCGACGTCAAGGTGCCTTATCAGGTTATGCCGGTTCGTCCTGGCCGTAATCTGGCAGTCATTGTGGAGGTGGCAGCACGGAATCACAGCCTCAAGCGCATGGGCTACAGCGCAGCGCACGAGCTGGATCGCCGACTGAATGCCCTGATTGCCCAGAACAGCGAGGAAGAATAAAGAAAAAACTTGCAGGAAAACTGCATGTGTTGTATGATTGAACATAGCGGCTGCATGATCAGCCCTGTTGTATAAGAAAGGGGACATATCCAATGGCGGATATGAGCATTCGGAAACTTTTTCAGGCAAATCTGACCAGCGGCATCAAGGAATGCACTGTGTCCGGCTGGGTGCGCACAGTGCGCGACAGCAAGGCCTTTGGCTTTATTGAACTTAACGACGGCACCTATTTCAAGAATCTGCAGATCGTGCTGGAAGACGGCATGACCGAGAACTTCTCCGAGATCGTCAAGACCACGCTGGGCAGCGCCATCCGCGCCACCGGTGAATTGGTTCTGACTCCCGGCGCCAAGCAGCCTTTCGAGCTGAAGGCCGCCAAGGTGGAAGTGCTCGGTATGTGTGATCCCAGCTTCCCGCTGCAGAAGAAGCGTCACTCCTTTGAGTATCTGCGCACCATCGCGCATCTGCGCCCCCGCACCAACACCTTCTATGCGGTGTTCCGCATCCGTTCTCTGGCTGCGCAGCTGCTTCATGCCTTCTTTGCTGAGCGCGGATTCGTGTATGTGCACACTCCGCTGATCACCACCAGCGACTGTGAAGGCGCGGGCGAAATGTTCCAGGTGACCACGCTGCCTCTGGAAAACGTGCCCAAGACTGACAAGGGTGATGTAAACTATGCCGAGGACTTCTTTGGCAAGCAGACCAGCCTTACCGTGAGCGGCCAGCTGAACGTAGAAACCTTCTGCATGGCGTTCCGCAATGTCTACACCTTCGGCCCGACCTTCCGCGCCGAGAAGAGCTACACGCCCCGTCACGCTGCCGAGTTCTGGATGATCGAGCCCGAAATCGCTTTTGCTGATTTGTTCGACGATATGGAACTGGCTGAGGACATGCTCAAGTACGTCATCAGCCACGTGCTGGCTGAAGCTCCCGAAGAGATGGCCTTCCTCAACAACTTCGTGGAAAAGGGCCTCATCGACCGTCTGACCGCCATCGTCAACAGCGACTTCGCCCGCTGCTCCTACACTGAGGCCATCAGCATCCTCAAGTCCAGCGGCCAGAAGTTCGAATACCCCGTGGAGTGGGGCGTTGACCTTCAGACCGAGCATGAGCGCTATCTGAGCGAAAAGCACTTCGGCAAGCCCGTCTTCGTCTACAACTATCCCAAGGAAATCAAGGCCTTCTACATGCGCCTTAACGACGACAATAAGACCGTTGCCGCAAGCGACCTTCTGGTGCCCGGCGTCGGCGAGCTCATCGGCGGCAGCCAGCGCGAGGAGCGTCTGGACGTGCTGAAGAACCGCATCGCAGAGTGCGGCATGAATGAAGAGGATTACGGCTACTATCTCGATACCCGCCGCTTCGGCACCAACCCGCATGCGGGCTTTGGTCTGGGCTTCGAGCGCCTGATTATGTACCTCACCGGCATGACCAACATCCGCGACGTGCTGCCCTTCCCGCGTACCACCGGCAGCGCCGAATATTGATTCTATCACCCCGCTGGTTTTCCAGCGGGGATTTCTCTATGAAGAGGTGGCGGATCAAATGAGTATCACCATTCATTTGTACTATACCGGCAAAAACGGAAGTGCGCGGAAGTTTGCTGAAGAAATGATGTCCAGCGGGCTTGTCGAACAGGTGCGCGCCGAAGCGGGCAATGAGTCCTACGAGTATTTTTTCCCGATGGATGATCCGGAAACCGTGCTGCTGATTGATCGCTGGCGCGATCAGGCGGCGCTGGATGAGCATCATCATTCTGAGATGATGCCGAAGATCGCTGCACTCAGAGAGAAGTACAAGCTTCATCTGAAGGTGGAACGCTACACAGACGAGTGCCCCAGAGAAAAGTCCGTTATCAGAAAAGCCGAATCTCAGGATGTCGGACGAATTGCCGAAATTGAGATTTTCAATTACAGGCTGAACTTTTACCCGATCTTCCGCAATGACGAATTCTATTTCAGTGAGATGCAGGTCTTGTCTGCTGCGGAGGAATTGCGCCGGAACGGTCTGGAAGACACCTATGTGTACGACGACGGCGTGGTAAAAGGCTTTATCCGCTTGGAAGGAACGCAGGTAAAGAAACTGTTTGTGGAGCCGGTGCTGCAGGGTCAGGGAATCGGCGCCAAGCTGCTTGACTATGCCGTGCAGAGTCATCGCGCCGATCATCTGTGGGCTCTGGAGAAGAACACAAAGGCCATTGCTTTTTATGCCAGACATGGATTTTATCCAACCGGCAGAAAAGAGCTGGAAGAAGATACAGACGAATCCCTGATCGAACTGAAAAAGGCATAAGAAAACCGTCCGCAGAGCACATTTCTGCGGACGGTTTTTGTCAGCTGTTTCCTTCAACGCCTCCGCCGGCCGTGCGGATATCATCCGCCGTCAGCAGCATGAGGTCTTCTTTGGTGATATCAGGATCAGTGGCCAGACGGTTGGCCTGCGCGCTTACTGCACGTTCAAACAGATTTCGAACGCCGCGGCCGTTGCCAAAGCCCTTGATATCAAGGCTGTACAGCGCCAGAAGGCTTCGGAGCAGGTCGCGTGCGTCATCACTCAGCGTGTAACCGTTCTGGCTGCAGCGCATGTCAAACATCGCCATCATCTCATCCACGGTATAATCCGGGAAGTGCAGGAAACGGTTAAAGCGGCTTTCCAGACCAGGGTTGGAGTGCACAAACTCCTCCATCAGCTCGATGTAGCCTGCAACGATCACGATCAGGTCATCGCGATTGTCCTCCATGGCCTTGAGCAGCGTATCCACGGCCTCCTGACCATAATCCGTACCCCCGCGGTTGGTAAGCGCATACGCCTCGTCGATGAAGAGCACGCCGCCCTTGGCTTTTTCGATGACCTCGCTGGTCTTGATTGCAGTCTGACCCACATAACCAGCCACAAGACCGGAGCGGTCTACCTCCACCAGATGCCCCTTGGAGAGAATGCCGAGGGATTTGTAGATGCGCGCCATCAGGCGGGCGATCATCGTTTTTCCGGTACCGGGATTGCCGGAAAAGACCATGTGCAGCGACAGATCATTCACCGGCAGACCGTTTTCTTTGCGCAGCTTCTGAATGGTAACGAGGTTGATGAGGCTGTCGACTTCTTTCTTGACTGTTTCCAGCCCGATATAGCTCTCTAATTCCTTCTTGAGGTCCTCGATAGATTCGGGCTTTTCCTCGGTTTCAACGTTCTCAGAGGGCTGCTGGGCAGGCTTTTCGGCTTCCTTTGTCTCTGCAACAGAAGGAACCGGCGACGTACCCCACAGATCATCGGCCATTCGTTTCAGGTTGTTGCGCGTCATCTGGCTGATTACATCCATCTGCAAACGGATGATCTCGTCCTTGCGGTCCATGATATCGCCTTCCTCTCATTAGTCAAGAACGTTTCTGGGAATGAACAGGCGGCAGGCTTTGCCATCCAGCTCGGTTTCGACATAAGCCCAGTCCTCGCCCAAAAACGCCAGCAGCGTTACTTCCTTACCTGCTTTGAGGGTGGTCAGAGTGGAACGACTGCGCAGAGGATCATCGGTTGCGTGAGCGCTGCGGCTGAGCGTTATCTTTACATTACAGAAGTCGATTTGCGGAAGGCTGACCGTTTCCGCCAGCGTCATATCGTCGATGTAGCCAATGCGACCGCGGGAGCCATTACCGATGGCATAGCTTACCAGCACCCAGGTGCCGTCCATGCCGTAGATGGCAACCGTTTCATCCGTGGTTACCTGCGCGCCATCTACGCTGTAAGCATCCTCGCTGGGAGCAGCGTAGACCTTGAGCGTGCGGGCCTTTTCAAAGGCAGCTTCCGGAAGAATCTCCAGCATCGGAGCCTCCGTCAGCGCGATCTCGTAAGGAGAGAGTGTGGGAGTCGGCGTGGGGGTAGGCGTAGGCGTGGGCGTGGGAGAAGGCGTCGGGGTCGGCGTGGGCGTCGGGGAGGGTGTGGGCGTCGGAGTAGGCGTAGGCGTGGGCTGAGGCGTGGGACTGGGCGTGACGAATTCTTCCGGAGCCACGCGTTCACCCTGACGGTTGAGCACATAACCGCTCAGTTTGCCATTGGTATCAAGGGTGAAAGCGCTGTTGCTGCCGACGTCCAGAACACCGGAGAGTACATCGCTGGAAAGCACGCCGTCCTTGACTTCGTAGCTGCTCACGGTTACGGTCAGCAGTTTGCCGTCCTCGGTGAACTGATAATACACATCGCCTTCGCCGCCCAGAGGCTTCCACAGTCCGTGGGCAAGGACGTCCACCAGAATGGAATCGTTGCCGGTAACGGGCATGGGCGTGGGCGTCACAACGGGCGCAAGGGAGTAATCAGGCACGAGTGTTTCCACCGGGAAAGGCGTTACCGTCGTCATGGGCGTGGGCGTCGGAGAAACCTCGGGCGTAAGGACCGGTGCAGGGGTCATCAGACCGTATTTTTCTGTGAGTTCCTCTGCGGTTTCCTGATCTACTGTTTCAGCAACAAAGATGGATGTCGGGCCGTCCGCTCCGCCGATGATAACAGGTTCCTGCGTGAGTTTCGGCGTAAGGGTGGGCGCAGCAGTTGGAGTGGGCGTTTCCTGCGGCTTGCCGGAGAGCACAGGCGACCAGGTCAGCGGCAGGTCTTCCCAGGGAATGTCGATCACGGCCGCCTGCGCACTGATGGAATCAGCAGCATAGAGCGTGCGCAGCACATCGCGGGTGATGTAATAGGAATTGGGCAGCGGGAGCACGCCGCTGTCGGTGATGGTTTCCAGCAGTATGCCCATTTCCGAAGCCTTGGCAAACACGGCGCTGCAGATGGCTTCATCCACGGCGGAGGCAGGCTCGGTAAACAGATTCTTGATGGTCAGAACGCGCTTGCCGTTGAGATCCACAATGGAGTAGAAAAAGGACACATTCTCGCTCGCAGCGCCCGCAGGCTGATTCCGTACGGATGCTTCGACCGACATAATGCCGTCAAAATCCAACGATACGCAGTAGCCGCCGCGGATACTGTCAAGCTTGCCGTCGGCGTAGGCGGAAGCATCCGCCATCTGGCCAAAGCTGGCCAGAGACTGGATGGGAGATGTAATGGCCATTCGCAGATACTCTGCAAAGGCAGGATCGTCGCATTCAAAGGACGGATAATCCAGCGCAATCTGCTGTTTTTCCGTGGTGGTTTCCAAATGGTTGCGATAGACGGTCACACCGTTTGAGCGGGCTTCCTCGGTGACTTGCGGCTGCGCAGCCTCCAGCGCAAAGGAAGGCGTAAGCGCCAGAATCAAGGCGGTCATCAGCGCCCAGAAACGTTTCATAGCAGATACCTCCGATCAGAATTCGCCATCCAGCCGGATCGGGCAGGAGGACAGGGTGGACAGCGCAACATATTCACGCTGTTCGCCTTTTTCAAGAACAAAGGAGTGGGAAAGCGGCTGTGGATAGCTGTGGCCGGTTACGGCATGCAGGGTAAAGCTGCCGCCGGAGCCGGAAAGCGTCTTTTCAGCCCACTGGATATCGCTTTCCACCGGACGGATGGAATCGTATGCAAAATCATAATGCTGCTCGCCGTGAACAAACAGCCCGTACTTGCCGCTGAGAGGATCACGTACAATCATGGCATCGCAGTCCAGATAGGCGTGCACCTCGGGCGAAGTGAGCATCGGAGCGGAGGTGTCCGGCAGACGGTAGAGAGAACCGTCGTCCATATAGGCAATGCCAAGCGCGCAGACCACCGCGTCCGACATATCGTCAGAGGCGATCCAGCGGCTCATGGTTCCGTCGGTACCGAGCACATAGAGCAGGTAGCGCTGTGCTGTTGCGCCGGTGTCCACATAGGCAAGCGTGTACTCGCCGGTAAAGGGGAACGCACGGGAGAACCATAGCGTGCTCAGGGGCTGACCGCTAAGGTTGAGATAGTTTGCGCTTCCGTCTGTTTCGCACTCAGCAACGGTCCATCCGTGATAGAGCGGATGCAGAATCAGCTTTTCCTTCAGCTGGTTTTCCAGATCAACCGTACGAATCAGCGCAGAACCGCTGGGGGCGATCAGATACGGAGCCTGCGCCACATAAAAGCTTCCGTCGGACTGAGGAATCATGTCCTGAGCCCCCAGACCTTCGAAGTAGCACAGCAGCCTTCCTTCGGAAGCCGTGAAGACATAGAAGTCATAGGTGCCGTTTTTGCGGAGGTTGCGGGTGACGATGTGCGAGTCGGTAACAATATGGGTTTCCATTTCCACCGAACCGCTCAGACGGCTGATGGCGGAACGGGTTCGATCGGCGATCTCGGAAGCGGGCGCGGCAGCATAAGCCTTGACGGGTTCCGGCGTGACGACGGGCGTGAAGGGCTCCTCGGTCGCCTGAGGCAGGAAAGCAGGAACGTTGATCAATTCCAGCAGCTGGTCGCGCATCAGCCATGCGCCGCCAAGGAGCAGCACAAGGATCAAAAGAACAATCAGCAAATTTCGGACGGTGTGCTTTTTCTTCTTCTTTTTCCTGTGCTTCGGACGTGAATCCTCGCGCACCTGATAGCCAAGCTCGCTTTCTGCAATGGCGTCGGTACGTTCCTCAGCGTCCACCCAGCTGGCTTTGCGCGTGCGGTAGACGTTGGAAGCAACCGGCGGTTCTTCCTCTTCTGCAGGCGCTTCAGGCTCTTCGGGCAGAAAGTCGAACAGATACTGATCCATCTTGGGCGGAGGCGCAAAGGCCGGCTCAATGCTCTCTGCACTCTCGTCCTCATGCCGTCCGTAATAGGCGGAAAGATCCGGCTGCTGCGGCATTTCCTCATTGGGCGTGTATCCTGCCCACTGCTCTGCTTCGGGCTCTTCGTTGGGCGCGTACTGAGTCCATTCGGGCTCAACGGCTTCTTCGTTGGGCCTGTAGGAAGTGTAATCGAGGTCAAAAGACAGATCCTGTGCCTCCTGTTCCTCGGCAGGCAGGAATTCTCTGGCTGAATAAATATGCTGCGAACGCTCTGCACGGCGCGAGCGTCCGGTGCGGGTCGGACGGTTTTCGGACATACGGACACCTCGTATCTTTCATCCAAAAGGGAATAAAAACTCATACTAAAGATAACACGAAAACCCTTGTGCGTCAAGGAAAGGAAAGAGGACCGGCATAAACCGGTCCTCCAGTGAGAATAGGCAGATGATCAGAATTTCGGCAGGGTTTCGATCATCTTTTCGTAGATTTCGATCACTTTGTCGCACCATGCGTCAAACTCGGGATCGGGCGTCTGGCATTCGGGATGGGAGTAGATGTATTCCACCGCTTCGCGTGCGCCCTGATCAAAACGGGTGGTCGCATTGTACTCCGGCACAGCGCGCTTGATTTTGGTATTGTCAAAGAGAACGGTGTTGCTCTTGTCGCCGATCAGGGCGCCGACCCACTCGGGATTGAGCATGCCCAGCGTTTCACTGGCAATGTGAACCAGCTTGGGCTTTACGCCAAGAGCGCGGCCGATGGCCTCGTGCGCCTGGTTCCAGGTAACGCTCTCGTCGCTGGTGATGTGGAACACTTCGCCCAGCGCGTGCGCGTTGCCCATCAGACCCTCGAAAGCAACGGCAAAGTCGCGGCTGTGGGTCATGGTCCAAAGCGTGGTTCCGTCGCCGGGAACGATGACCTTCTTGCCCTGACGGATGCGCTCAAGAATCTGGAAGCTGCCCTTGGAGCCGTGCAGCGCCACGGGCACGCTGCGCTCACAGTAGGTGTGGCTTGGACGCACGATGGTTACCGGGAAGCCGTCGTTGCGGTAGGCGCGCATCAGCACGTCCTCGCAGGCGATCTTGTTGCGGCTGTACTCCCAGTAGGGATTGTAAAGCGGAGTGCCCTCGGTGATCCACGGAGACGACAGGGGAGACTGATAGGCGGAGGCGGAGCTGATGAAGAAATACTGCTGCGTTCTGCCGCTGAAAAGGCGAATGTCGCGCTCTACATCGTCGGTGGTGAAGGCGATGAATTCAGCCACAACATCAAAAGTTTCGCTGCCAAGCACTTTGCGCACGGCTTCTTCATCGTGGATGTCTGCGCACAGCACGCGCGCGCCCTCAGGAACGCGGGCGGAGGAGTTACCGCGGTTAAGAAGCGTCAGCTCCCAGCCCTTCTTGACGCAGAGCTTGGAAATCTCGGTGCTGATGGTGCCGGTTCCGCCGATAAACAATGCTTTCATGGAAAATCCTCCTTTTTATCAGGCACGCGGGCCGCAGACAAGTTCAACCAGCATGGTGACGCAGGCGTCCATATCCTCGGCAGCGATATGCTCGAACTGGCCGTGGAAGGCAAAGCCGCCGGTGCACAGGTTGGGGCAGGGCAGACCCATGTAGCACAACTGGGCGCCGTCGGTGCCGCCGCGGATGGCCTCGTCATAGGGCTTCATACCAGCAGCCTCCATGGCCTTGCGGGCGTTTTCGATGAGGAAGAAGCAGGGTTCGATCTTTTCACGCATGTTGCGGTACTGTTCGCGGAGGGTCAGCTTCACGGTTCCCTCGCCCCAGCGGTGATTGAGAATCTTTTCGATGTGCTTCAGCTGCTCCTTGCGGCCTTCAAAACGCTCAGCGCTGTGGTCACGTACGATGTAGGTCAGCTTGGCGGTCATCGCGTCACCCTGCATGTCGCACAGATGGAAGAAGCCCTCGTAACCCTCGGTTTCACGCGGAATTTCGCAGGAGGGAAGCATGGCGTTGAACTCCATGGCGACCAGACAAGGGTTAATCATGGTGTCCTTGGAGCTGCCGGGGTGCACGCTCACGCCGGTGACGTCCACAACAGCCTCGCAGGCGTTGAAGTTTTCATAGGCCAGACCGCCCAGCTCGCCGCCGTCGACGGTGTAGGCGTACTTTGCTCCAAAGCCTTCCACGTCAAAGTGATGCACACCCAGTCCGATCTCCTCATCAGGCGTAAAGGCAACAGCGATCTTGCCGTGAGCGCGGCCGGAAGAAAGCACTTCTTCACAGGCAGTGAGGATTTCAGCGATGCCAGCCTTGTCATCTGCGCCCAGCAGAGTGGTGCCGTCGGTGGTGATCAGGGTCTTGCCAACCAGCGTTTTCAGACCCGGGAAGCGTTCAGGAGACAGGATGTCGCCTGTTCCCTTGAGCACAACATCGCCGCCGTCGTAGTTGGGGATGATCTGGGGCTTGACATTCATGCCGCTGTAGGCAGGCGCGGTGTCCATGTGCGCAATCAGACCCATGCAGGGCAGATCCTCCAGTCCTTCGGTGGCGGGCAGATCGCCGTATACGAAGCAATCCTCCGTTACGCGAACGTTCTCAAAACCGATGGAGCGCATTTCGTCCGCCAGCACATTGGCCAGATCAAACTGACACGCGGTAGAGGGCGTAGTGTCAGAGGTTTCCGAGGCAGGAGTGGAGATGGCTACGTAGCGGAGAAGTCTTTCGGAAGCTTTCATGGGAATTCATCCTTTCTGTGTATCTGCTTTCTTTTGATTCAGAGGTAACAGCTCGCTTGCCAGCATTGCGCCAAGCACCAGCACGGCGCCGATGACAGCAGCAGGAGACATGGGTTCCCTGAGCACGAATACACTCAATAGCAGCGCAACCACGGGGTCCAGATAGCTGAACAGCGCGACCGTCTGCGCCTTGAGTGATTGAAGAGAGGAAAAATACATGGCATAGGCGGCTCCGGTGTGCAGCACGGCCACCGTCAGAAGCATCAGAAGACCGAAGGGATCAATGCTGATGCCGGCGAGGTTTTCCGTGAGCAGCACGTAGGGCAGAAGCACAACAGCGGCCACGCCGAGCTGCGAAATGGTCCTGTCGAAGCTGGAGATGCTTTCAAGGCGCTTGTTGAGCAGCACAACCGTGGCGTACAAAACCGCCGCGCCCAAACCAAGGGCAACGCCCACGGGGCTGAATGTGCCTGCTGCTCCGTCGAGTACACCGGAAACCAGCACCATACCCGCCAAAGCCACGGCGGAACAGACGGCTTTCACAGGCGTGAGCTTTTCCTTCAGTACGAACGGAGAAGCAATGATCACGAAGATTGCGCTGAAATAATAACACAGAGTCGCCACAGCAACTGTGGTGTAACGATAGGCCTCAAACAGCAGAATCCAGTTAAAGCCCATGGCTGTACCGCTTATGGCCAGCGTTTTGATGTTGCGGCGGATGGCGGAAAGATCCGGCTTCTCATGCCTGAGAAGGAGTACCAGCAGCAAAAACGCCGTGCCGATCATCGCGCGAACCAGCGCGATCATGCTGGAGGGCAGAGGAATGGCTCTGACAAACAGGCCGATGGTACCAAAGAGGAACATGGATGAAAAAAGTTTGATTCTAGCAGTCATAATATGGCTTCTTTCGAAATAATGGTTAGAAAAGCTGTATCAGTTCAGAAAGCGTGTGAATGACATAGTCAGGTTTTTCCAGTTCGCTCAGAGGCTTCTGGAGCACGCCGAATCCCTGAAGAATGCGAACAGTATGCATTCCGAGCATTTTTGCCGGAAGAATATCATTATCCAGTCGATCGCCAACCATTACGGCTTCATATGGATTGCAACTGCTTTCAGCAAGCGCTGCCTCAAACAGTCGAATATCAGGTTTCATGATTTGCCATTCCCATGAAGAAACGACCGTCGAAAAGAATGGCAAAAGGCCCCATGCTTTCAATCTGTTTTCAAGACCGGCGGACTGATTGGCAATGATGCCAAGCCGATAGTGGGATGACAGTGCTTTGAGAACTGCGAGGGTATCTGAATAGAGAACTTCGAATTCGTGACGGTAAGGAGCTTCAGAATGCAGTCCATATTTTTGAACAAATGATCGATACTGTGGCTTTCGTTCGATGGTATTCTGGCCGATTTCCTGCCTGATTCTTTCCGGCGTAAGAGCGAGAAGACGAGCTTCATCCGTCTTAGCCTGTTCCTCAAAACGCTTTTGCCAAACTGCATCTTCGTTAATCAGCGTATAGCCGATGTCAAAGAAAATCCAGCGTATATCCATTTGCCGCTCCTTTTAGACAAAAAACCGCCCGCCCCATGCAGGGCATGGTGCAGACGGCGCATATGCTGTTGTTACTTGACGGGACGGATCAGGATCAGAGGGGTCAGCTCGTCGCCCTGACCGCTGGGGTTGTCGGCCATGGCATCCTGAATCTGGTCGTCGGTGAGCGGGAAATCCTTGTTCTTGCCAAGCTGATCGCGCTGCAGGTCATTGGCGTCCATGAGCACGGTAGGAATGCCGGTTTCCTTGTAGAGCTCCTCGCACAGCTCAACGGGATTATCGGGATTGATCAGAGCCAGCTCGTGATACAGCTGGAAGCTGGAGCGGGTGTAGAAACCATCGATACCGGCCACGCCGTGACCGCACACCTTCCAGAACACGCCGTGCATGCCGAACAGCTTCGTCACAGCGCTCAGGCCGGCGGCCAGCAGCACGCGGGGCAGACCGCAGATGTCGATGATCATCTGCATCTTATAGGGCTCATGCGCGCCCACGCCGGTGGTGTTGATGCCGGCAAAGCGCCACAGCAGATTGGCCCAGAAGCCGGGCTTCACTTCATCACGGGTCTTGACGGACTTGACGCACATACACATCACCTTCGCACCGAAGGAGAGCATATCGCCTTCCTGATACAGGGGACGGACATACTTTTCTACCAGTTCCTTCTGGCTTTCGCCCACTTGCACGAAGTGGGTCTGGATGGCATAGCGGTCGTACTTGCGGCCATCCTTGCCGGTGATGGTTCCGCGGTCAAAATAGACGACGCCGTTCTCCTCTCGGCGCTGATGATCCAGATTGCGGGAAGGGATGATGCCCATTCAAATCGCCTCCAAATGTCACATATCCTCAAAGAAGGGTTCGCCGGACTCGTTTTCCAGAATGCCCATGTCGTTGAACTTCAGCGGCACCGGATGAGCCTGAATGTACTTGAGAATGGTATCGTAGCGAACACTTTCGGTGTAGGTAAGCAGGGTAAAGGCTACGCCGTGCTTCTTGGCGCGGCCGGTGCGGCCGATGCGGTGCAGGTAGTACTCGTTTTCGTTGGGCAGGTCATAGTTGATGACCGCTTCCACGTCGTCCACGTCGATGCCGCGGGCGGCAACGTCGGTGGCCAGCAGAATCTGGAACTTGCCCTTGCGGTAGCCCTGCATCACCTGATTGCGCGCGGACTGACGCATGTCGCCGTGCAGGCACTCGCAGGGATAGCCTGCGTTCTGAAGGCGCTTGCACAGGCGCTGTGTCATGTCCTTGGTGTTGACAAACACCATGATGCGCTGGTAGACGTCGCTGTCGAGCAGATAGAGCAGATGCTCGTACTTGCTTTCGCGCTCGGTTTCGATTACATACTGGGTGATCTGCGGACGGTTATCGCGGGTGGCCTGAATGGTCACCTCCGCAGGATCCTGCAGGTACTTCCACGCGATGGTCATAACGTCCTGATTGGTGGTCGCGGAAAAGAGCACCAGTTCGCGGTCGGAAGGCGTGGATTCGATGATCTTGGTCACGTCCTTGACAAAGCCCATGTTGAGCATTTCATCAGCCTCGTCCAGCACCATGGTGTGGACGGCGTCCAGACGGACGTTTCCGCGGTTCATGTGATCCAGCAGACGACCGGGCGTAGCGACGATGATCTGCGGATTCTGCTTAAGCTGATTGAGCTGCTTGGTGATCGGCTGGCCACCGTAGAGGCAGGCGATGCGGACACCGGGAATAAAGCGGGCAAGCGCTTTGAGCTCTTCGGTAATCTGCAGGCTCAGTTCGCGGGTAGGAGCCAGAACCAGCTCCTGCACGCGCTTGTCCTTGAGGTTTACATATTCCAGCATGGGAATGCCGAAAGCGCAGGTTTTGCCCGTGCCGGTGGGGGCGATGGCAATGACGTCGCGGCCTTCCATCATCAGAGGCAGGGTTTTCATCTGAACGGGGGTCATTTCGGTGAAACCCATCCGTTCAACGGCCTTGAGAATCTCCTTGGAGAGCTCTGCAGCCTCGGAAAATTTCATGGTCTGTACAGCTTCTGTTTCCAAAACGGGTTCTCCTTACTGGGCCTGCTGAGCCAGACATTCCTCAATGGCATGGCTGAGCTGATCAGGGCAAGAGGTGTTGCCGCGGCAGGGAATGCCGCGCAGTCGGGTCATGATATCGCGGGCATCCTGACCAATCACGGTTGCGGCCAGACCAGCGGTGTTGCCGCGGCATCCGCCGGTAAAGGCGCACTTGGTGATCACGCCGTTTTCGATTTCGAGATCGATGGCGGACGAGCAGGTACCCTTGGTTTTATAATGCATCGTTATCGCTCCTTTTCTCTGGCTTTCTGCAAAATAAGCCAATTTATTTCTTTCGACAGCTTGTCCCATTTTTCCTGCCATAGCTTTCACATTGCAAAGATTTTGGCATAGGCTGGGTATATCTGGCGTGGAAAGGGAGCGGCGCGATGGGCTTTCTGATCACCGACACATCCGGCGTATGGAGTATGAAACGCAGTCAGGAGGGTGCAAAATTTGTTCCGTCAGGATTTTTGTCGCCCTGTCAGCCGTGTGCGGCGCAGGGAATCATGGCTTTTTGCTGCCGACAGACGCGCGAATGCATGTGCGTAAGACAGCGGGATTTCAGCCTGATCAGCCGCATGCCCTGTGTGCCAGGCGTCAGCGCCATGAGTCTTTCTCCTTGCGGAAGGTATCTGTATCAGCTCAGTTCCGAAGCAGACTTTGTTCATACCCGTGCTGTTTCCACAGGCGAACTGCTGTATGCTGCGCCTGCAGGCGTGTTTCCGCGCATGATGGCGCTGGACAGCGGGAGACTCCTTGTGGCAGGGGGAGCCGTAGGCGAGGCGTATCTGTTCAGCCTTCCGCATTTACTCCTCCAGCGGGTGATGCATACCCCTCATCCGTGCTTTCTGGCAGGCAGATGGAAAGAGGGCTATGCGTTAGTGTGCGCTGCGGAAGGAGAAGATATCCATACAGAAATTTTCACCCTTGTGCCGCATAGGCTGAGACCTCGCAGACTATTGGAATTACCTGGCATGCCGGCAGCGATGAGTATGTGTCCGGATGAGGAGCATATGCTTCTGAGCACGGGCGACGGGCTGATGAAAATCAATCTCAAAAACGGAACTGTCCAGTGGAACCGTCCCGAATGGGCGCTGAGCATGTCCATCGACGTCAGAGGCGATCTGGCGCTGGTGAGCGACACGATTTCCGGACGTGTGTGTCTGATGAATCATCATCGTCCATGGGAAAATGAAATCCTGTTTACAGGCCGCGATGCACAGGCGTGTTTTACGGAGAGTTAGAGCAAACATGCATTCTTTCCTGTGCCTTGGTACATCCTTACCATGAAAAGGCCCGAAAGCGACGGCTTCCGGGCGAAAGAAGGAGGCAGAAACATGCTTGACAAGCTCTCTCTGGTACTGGTGATCGTCGGCGCAATCAACTGGGCGCTGATCGGCATTTTCCAATTCGATCTGGTTGCGTATCTCTTCGGCGGTCAGGCGGCCGTGCTCAGCCGCATTGTTTATACACTTGTGGGTGCAGCCGGACTGTGGTGCATCACGCTTCTGTTCGGTGAGCGCGCATCGGCAAGGGAATAAGACCGCCTGAGCTCTGAGGCAGCCTGCAGAAGAAAGGCGCGGTTGGTCGGTTTGCCTTTTTCGGGGTCTACTGTCGCGCCGAAAAAATGCTCAATGCCCTGCATACTGCCCTGTGTAAAAACATTTTCCACGGCAGTCCGGATGCATCTTTCAACTGAAGCCGGCTGCACGTGGAATGCCCGTGCACAGGCAATATACAGGCTGTGGAGCGAAAACTCCTGAAGCATGGGAGAGGGAAGCAGCTTTTCCAGGATCCATGCCGTATAGACTCTGCCCTTGCAGCAGCTGTCCATGGCGATCTCATCGAGAAATTGAGCAACCGCATTCGAGACAAACGGAAGTTGTGCCGCTGCCAGTGCAGGCAGCGGCTTTTTTGCGATGATGTGGAGCAGGCTGCACAGTCTGTCCATTGACACACCGGCTTCCACGACTGCATCAGCCCAGGATGGACGTTTTTTATAATACTCTGCCGGACAAATGAACACAACACGCGGAGGACAGACCAGCCGCTGCGTTTCAAGCCATTTTCCTACGAAAAAACCATCCGCCTCCGGAAGACACGCATGCAGCACGAGCAGATCATACCGCTCCTCTTTCAGACGGCTGATGGCATCTTGGCCGCCTGAAGCAATGCATGTGTTCCAGTATTCATCCTCAAACTGAAACCGGATGGCTGCTGCGCAGTCGGGATCTGGCATGGCAATCAAAAGCCGCATGTACGCACCTCCCGTCGGGAGAATACGCCACGCGGCTGTGTACATCCTGCCATAAAAAGGCGAAACCTTTGTCGAATGCTGTCGTGCAGACAAATTTACTGCGCCAGAAAGGCGGCTGCATCATTTGCTGCATCCACCGCAGCCTGAGAGGACACCGTTGCGCCGGAGATTGCGTCGATGTCCTCGCCAAGAGTCAGCGGAGGCGTCTTTCCGATAAACTGATCCATAAACTCCTTTTCACGCACGCGGCTGCCGACGCCTTCGGTTTCCATGAAACGCGCGCCGCCGATGTCGATGGATTCAATCACGCCGTTTTCGCCAAGACTCAGCCGTACCAGCACAGGACCGCCATAGCCGATCACACTGGCGTTGGCGGTTCTTTCCGCCGCTGGTGCAGACGTAAGAAAGGGTTTCAGGTGAGCGGCAGCGTTGTTCACACCGTCCACCACAGCTCGGCTGGTGATGGTTGCGCCTGCAATGGCGTCGATGTCCTGACCCAGTTCAAGCGGAACCTCCTTGCCCACGAATTGATCGGTAAATTCTGCATCCTTTGCCTTCGCACCCAGATTCTCAGTTTCCCGGAACTGATCGCCGCCGACATGAATCCCGGATATGGTTCCATCGGGCCGGATTCCTACGGTCAGTCCGATCAGACCGGCATAACCCTGTACATTCTGATGGATCGTATATCCCAGAGTTTCGCCTCCGCGAAGCACGGCATGCGCTTCCAGTCCGTCGATGTCAAGCTTTTCAAAAGCGTCGCTGCCTTCGCCTGCATATGGGAAAAGCTGCCGCATGATGTTTTCGTCCGATGAACGCTCCTGTGCCGCGGGCGTTTCCACAGCCGTACCCTGATTCAGTGTCAAAACTGTTGCGCCCAGAATGATCGCAACGCCGATGATGATCCATCCGGCCCACTTTCGTTGGTTTTCCATGACTGATGCCTCCTTTGGACATCAGTTTGCACCTTGAGGCCGTCGGCTATGCGCAGCCGGATTGCAGGCGTAACTTGACATTTTTCGCACCGCAAAACGACGTCTGTGACAAAAAGCGGAGTTTATACTTTCGGTAATTGATCAGTAGGAGGCGGCTTATGGTTTCATCATCCGGGGCGACGGCCAGACCTGCAGGCACGCCGGGCCGCAGGAAACGGGAGCTTCGCCGCTTTTTTGGCCAATTCAGAGTCCGGCTTCATTCGTCTGTGAAGCCTGTATTATTGTCTGTATGCATTTTTCTGTTGAGCTTCGTGCGTTGGTTCAACATTCCGTCGCCTTTTGCAGCGGCGCTCCTTCTTGCTTTCGCGGACAAGCCTTCGCCGATGATGTTGCTGGGTTTGGGGGCATCGCTTTTGCTCAGGATCATCTGGGGAATTGATGCGGATTGGTGGCAATACGCAGGCTGCGGTCTTTTATGGCTGCTTTTGCAGAAATGCCGTCCGCGCGCAGGCGTGGAAACAGCGGCTCTTGGCGGACTGGCGATGCTTCCGCGCATTGCTGCTGCACTCTGGCATGGAGCACAGCTTCCCATTGTGTACAGCTGCGCCTCGCTGCCTATGGCAATGCTTTTTTCAGCCGCCATGCGCTACGGCACGGATGCAGTTTCCCAGAGCGGCGCAACTGCTCGTGCGCTGGAGAGATTCTGCATGCTGCTGATTGTGCTGCTGTCCATCAGCGGCCTGGGTTTCTTCAGAGTCGGAAGTGTGAATCTCGGACAGATTGCCGCTGCTTGTGCAACCGCGGTCTTTGCCCATTTGAGCGGAGCGGTCTATGGGGTAATCGGCGGTTTGATGTGCGGGCTATCACTGGCGTTCGGCGGACACAGCAGTGCGCTGACCGTACCGCTCACACTTCTGGGACTGCTGGGCGGCCTGCCGGGCGTCAGTCGGAAACGCTGGCTGATGATTCCGTCGGCACTCGCAGCCAATGCCCTGAGTGCCTTTGTGTCCCCGGGCGCGCAGCCAGCGATCGGCTGGTGGGCGGCCGGACTTGGCGCGCTTGCGTATCTGCTGATTCCTCAGGCGCAGCTGGATAAACTCAAACCATGGCTCAAAGGCGTCGAGGCAGGCGACAGAAGCATGGAAAATGCCTTTGTCAGCCAGCGTATTGCTCATATGAGGGAAGCCATCGAAAACCTTGCAAGAGCCCTTCCGCAGCGCGTTCCGGATCTTTTGTCCGAAGGTGAGGAACTGGGCGGATTGATGTGTGCACGTTGTTCCAACCGTGAGCTGTGCTGGGGACGAAGTCGGACGCGAACAGAACGGATGCTCACAGACATGATGGAATTAACGCGTAAGGGCGAAGCCATCGATGAAAATACGCTTCCTGCACTGGCGCAGCATGGCTGTCTGCACGCACAGGAGGCGGGAGATTTCGCCAGAGATGCAATGCTCCTGCGCCAGCGCAAAAGCGCGGCCATCAAAAAAGCCCGCTACGAGCGCGAGCTTACGCTAACGCATCTGGCGGCGCTTTCGGGTACGCTGGGCGAGCTGGGCACAATGGCCGCGGGCGAGAGCTACAATGATCTGCGCGCAGCACATGTGATTTCGCTTACGTTGGAGGAACTTGGCCTTCCGGCACGGCTGAGCTATGCGCGCCGCGTCGATGGTCATTTGCAGGCGGCGCTGGAATGCGCAAGCATCGGCATGGGCAAAAAGCAGCTGGATCAGCTCCTGCAGGTGCTTGCCAAAGAAGAGGACATGCCGCTTTCGGTATCCAGAGCTGAAAAGGGAAGCATAGAACTGGAGGAAATCCCGCTGTACAGCGCATCGGTCGGCATGGCGTCCCTCAGCGCTGAGGAGGCCCAGGTATGTGGAGATGCCTGCTCTGCCAAACGATGCGAAGGCGGAAGACTGCTGATGATGCTCTCGGACGGCATGGGGCATGGCGAAGAAGCGCACATTCAGAGCGAAAAGACCATCGAACTGCTCCTGCTGCTTCTGGAGGCCGGATACACCCGTCATCAGGCCATTACAGCTGTCAACGGCATGCTGCTGGGCGCACAGGAGGAGCGCTTTTCCACCGTGGATCTGGCCGATGTGGATTTGTGGACGGGCGATGTATCCTCCGAAAAGCTCGGCGCTTGCGCTTCGTGGGTGGTACGCGGAAACCACATGAAAAAGATCGAAGGTTCCTCGCTGCCGCTGGGTATTCTGGAGGAGGCGTCCTCCACAGCGGCGCAATACCGGCTGCACAGCGGAGATATCCTCATTCTGATGAGCGACGGTGTTGCTGATGCATTCGGCGATGATTCCCTGCTCAAAAATGCGCTGATGGAAAGCCTGTATATTCAGCCGCAGCGCATGGCGGATGCACTTTTGAGAAACGCCCTGCTTGCCGTCGGAGGAACACCGAGAGACGATATGAGTGTGATGGTGCTGCTCCTGATGGACCGTCAGCACAGCATGAGAGCATAAGCATAGTAAAAGGGAGAGCCGATTGAAAGGCTCTCCCTTTTTGTCACGCCACCTCGCGGTAGCTGATTTCCAGATGATAATTTTCGCGCGCCGCATCCTCAAATACACGCAGGAGGCGAGGCAGATAGTCGACCATTTTGCCCTTGGGCTGGGACGGATAGCACACGGTGATGCGCAGAGGATCCGTTTCGCTGGTCAATTCGTCATGCAGAGCGTCAAGGTTTGCGCCGTAGTAGAAGGGAAAATTAAGCGTTTCCTTGAGATAGCCGTGCAGGGAGATCTTCTCTTCAAAAGGGGTCAGGTCAAGTACAACGTCTCTCATGAGTGCCTCCTGAAAATCAATACAGCTTGATGAAGGATTCAAATGCATCGGGCGTGTAGTAAATCAGTCCGTCGCTGGAATAGACGATTCGCTCGTCGCTGCGCTTGCCATTAATGGTATTAACATCACACTCGTACCATGTGCGGCCCTTCTTGGAGGGAAGCAGCTTCTCGCGGTTCTGGAACTCATCGCCGCCGATGGAGCAGCCGGGCATAACTTCATCCAGATTGTCTTTTTTGGCCGTCCAGCCCAGCTCTTTGGCTTCCGTCTTGGTGAGATAGTTGCAGGGCAGAGCACCATATTCGATCAGATAAACCGTCACTTCACTGATGGAGGTATACTCGCCGTATTCATCAACCTTAACGGTGAGATCAGCCTTGACTTCCGGCTTTTCTTCAATAGTCACCTTGATCTGGGTGAAGGTGTTGTAGTGGTCGTCGGTGTAGTAGATCAGGCCGTCATTGGAAAATACAATGCGTTCGCTGCCGCGGTAGCCGCCGTCAAAGTCGATGTCGCACTCCGTCCACTTGCGTCCTTTTTTATCGGGAAGACTGCCCTCGTAGTTGCCAAAGCGGTCGCCGCCGATGGAACAGCCGGGCGCAACAGCATGCAGATTGCCCTTCTTGTTGTTCCAGCCCAGCTTTTCCGCCTCTTTTTTGGTGAGGTAGTTGTCGGGCAGTTCGTCAAACAGCTCCAGGTAAACGGCAACTTCCTCCATGGCGTCGTACCAGCCGTCCTCGGTAACCGGGTAGTCGGCGGAGGAAAGCGTGATGACCTTGCTTTTGGCCGCCAGAGCAGGCGTAAGCGCAAGCATCATCGCAAGCGCCATGATCAGCGCAAGCAGTCTGCAGTAAACGGGATGCTTCATCGGGGACCCTCCTTGGATGGTTACAGAATGATGGGATTGGACCAGGCGCTGCGGCCCTCAGCGTCGATCAGCTGAATGCGAACATACCGCTCGTGACGGTCAGCGTTTGCATGCAGATCGTATTCAGCGCTGGTGAGGTCGTGGCCGTTGTGGCAGCGGTTGCGCGCCCATACAGCGTTGCTGTAAAAGACGATGTGTTCCACCGGAGAGCAACGCACGGTGATCTTGTCATCATCAACGCTGATCTGCTCAAATGCAGGCCCCTGCGAGCAATAGAAGCGTCCGGCGTCAAAGGCTTCAAGCAGGCTCTCGCGGGTGAGCTCATCTGCCTGGATCATGGTAAAATTCCGTCCGGCCTGAGTCTCGTAGATATGCGCGTCGTCAGAAGCAACGAGATTGAAGAAAATACCATGCGAGGCTGCGATATCAACCTGCGTAGAGGAATCAGCACGGTCACCGTTCCACGGCAGGGCGGACGCGGTGTTATAAATTTCCGTTGCACTTATACCGGCCAGACCGCTCATGGTTTCCATGGTGTTGAGCGACCATGCGGGATGAGCCAGAATAACGCGGCCGCCATGCTTGCGGGTAAGATCGATGCAATGCTGAATGTTGCGCGGAAGCGGCATGTCAGGCTCCTCGCGCAGACCTTCTTCCCAACCGAAGCATACCATGTGCACAACTTCGCCAGGCAGGAAATAATCGGCTTCCGTACCGCTGAGAACCAGCATGCCGTCATACATATGCGTGGGACCAGAAAGAAGACGATGATCCGTCAGAGTCAGGAAATCATAGCCGAGATCTTTGTAAAACCGCTGAGCTTCCTCCGGCGTACACCGTCCATCGCTGAGGGTTGTGTGACAATGTAAGTTTCCTTTGAAAAATGGCTTGCCTGCGGTAAAAAGATCCATCTCCAAAGCTCCCTTCCTCAAATGTGCCCAACTATTATAGCCTCTTGTTAAACAAAATGCAACAAAAAACATGCCTGCGCATTTTGCACAAGCATGCATGTGTATAAATCGGTTTTCTTTGAGGGAGAGCACGAGAGGGAGGATTTCTTTTGCAAAAGAAATCCTCCTTCTCGTATATCGTACGTTTCTTAGTACATGCCGCCCATACCGCCCATGCCGCCGCCAGCGGGAGCAGCGGGTTCGGGAGCGGGGATGTCAGCAACGAGGCTCTCGGTGGTGAGCACCAGAGCGGACACAGAAGCGGCGTTCTGCAGAGCGCTGCGGGTGACCTTGGTGGGGTCGATGATGCCGCGCTCGACCATATCGACGTACTCGCCCTTCAGAGCGTCGTAGCCGTAGCCGTTCTTATGGCTGTTTTTCACGTTCTCGACGATGACGCTGCCGTCGATGCCGGCGTTCTTGGCAATCTGACGCAGGGGCTCTTCCAGAGCGCGAACGATGATTTCCACACCGGTCTTGGCGTCGCCGGCATAGTTGGCCAGCTCAGCGCGCACGGCGGGCAGAACGTTGATCAGAGCGATGCCGCCGCCGGGAACGATGCCCTCTTCAACAGCAGCGCGGGTCGCGGCCAGAGCATCCTCGATGCGAAGCTTGCGCTCCTTCATCTCGATCTCGGTGGCAGCGCCGACCTGGATGACGGCCACGCCGCCAGCCAGCTTGGCAAGACGCTCCTGGAGCTTCTCGCGGTCGTAATCGCTGGTGGTTTCTTCGATCTGGCTGCGGATGGAGGCAACACGGCCAGCGATCTCAGCGCTGTCGCCGGCGCCTTCGACGATGGTGGTGTTTTCCTTGTCAACCTTGACCTGACGGGCGGTACCCAGCAGATCGATGGTGGCTTCCTTCAGCTCCATGCCCAGCTCGTCGCTGATGACCTGACCGCCGGTAAGCACGGCGATGTCGCGGAGCATTTCCTTGCGGCGGTCGCCGAAACCGGGCGCCTTGACGGCAACGCAGGTGAAGGTGCCGCGCAGCTTGTTAACAACCAGAGTGGCCAGAGCTTCGCCTTCCACGTCCTCAGCGATGATGAGGAGCTTGCGGCCAGCCTGCACAACCTGCTCGAGCACGGGCAGGATCTCCTGAATGTTGGAGATCTTCTTGTCGGTGATCAGAATGAAGGGATTGTCGAGTACAGCCTCCATCTTTTCGGTGTCGGTAACCATGTAGGCGCTGGCGTAGCCGCGGTCGAACTGCATGCCTTCCACGGTGGACATTTCGGTCTTCATGGTCTTGCTTTCTTCAACGGTGATCACGCCGTCCTTGCCCACGGTTTCCATGGCGTCGGAGATCAGAGCGCCGATGGTCTCGTCGCCGGCAGAAATGCTGGCAACCTGAGCGATCGCCTGCTTGCCGGTGATGGGCTGGCTGAGCTTGGCCAGAGCGTCCACAGCAGCGGAAACGCCGGCTTCGATGCCCTTCTTGAGCACCATGGGATTGGCGCCGGCGGCCAGGTTGCGAAGACCTTCGCGGATGATGGCCTGAGCCAGCAGGGTAGCGGTGGTGGTGCCGTCGCCGGCAACGTCGTTGGTCTTGGTGGAAACTTCCTTCACCAGCTGAGCGCCCATGTTCTCAAAGGGATCTTCCAGCTCGATTTCCTTGGCGATGGTCACGCCGTCGTTGGTGATGAGGGGAGCGCCGAACTTCTTGTCCAGCACAACATTGCGGCCCTTGGGGCCGAGGGTGATCTTTACAGTGTCAGCCAGAGCGTTGACGCCCTTTTCAAGAGCGCGGCGGGCTTCCTCGCCATACTTGATCTGCTTAGCCATAATGCGGTTCCTCCTTCAAAAATCAGTTCGGGAAGCGGAGCGGAAAAATTACTCCACGGTAGCCAGAATGTCGCTCTGACGAACGATGATCAGGTTCTGGCCGTCGATCTTCACTTCGGTGCCGGCGTACTTGGAGTAGATTACCTTGTCGCCGACCTTGACGTCCATCTTGACTTCCTTGCCGTCCACCAGTCCGCCGGGGCCAACGGCCAGCACTTCGGCCATCTGGGGCTTTTCCTTGGCGGTGCCGGTCAGCAGGATGCCGCTCTTGGTGGTTTCTTCGATCTCGACGTTCTTGATGACCACACGGTCGCCCAAAGGCTTAACGTTCATCTCTGTATCCTCCCTGAAATAACATTGGATAGTGATTTTGGATTTGTTAGCACTCGAAAGAATGGAGTGCTAACAACAGTGCTTACTATAAGCCATTTCATGCCAAGTGTCAAGCGTCCCGGGGCAGTTTTTTTCGATTTTGAGGCTGGAAAGAGGGCATTTTACAAATCAGCCACAATTTCGACTTTTTTCGTACACGGGTTTCGGCGCGGGGTTTTTATGGTACAATAGCACACGGAAGGAGGATGGGAAATGGACAACAATGCATCCGGGCTGCTGCTTGCGTGGTACGATGAATGCAGGCGGGATCTGCCGTGGCGACGGACAAAAAATCCTTATCATATCTGGCTGTCGGAGATCATGCTGCAGCAGACGCGCGTAGAAACGGTCAAGGGATATTACGCCCGTTTTCTGACTCTTTTTCCAACGGTGGAGGCGCTGGCAAACGCGCCGGAGGAACAGGTGCTCAAGGCTTGGGAAGGATTGGGATATTACAGCCGTGCCAGAAATCTGCAAAAGGCGGCGCGCGTTATCATGACGAAGCATAACGGCATCTTTCCGTCTGCCTATGAGGAAATCCTTGCACTGCCGGGCATTGGCCCGTATACGGCGGGCGCTGTGGGAAGCATTGCATTCGGTCTGCGTGTTCCGGCGGTGGACGGCAACGTCTACCGCGTAGCTTCGCGCTTCTTCGGCATTCGTGAGGATGTGGGCATTCCTTCGGTGCAGAAGGAAATCCGTCAGCTGGTGGAGGAGAGCATACCGTCAGACCGTCCGGGAGATTACAATCAGGCGCTGATGGAACTGGGCGCAACCCATTGCAGTCCGGGTACGCCTGCATGCGAAAAATGCCCGTGGTATGAACTGTGCGACGCATGCGCGGAAGGCGATGCTGATGTGCTGCCTGTGCATGAAAAAAAGAAACCGCCTAAGCAGATCGACATGGCGGTTTGTCTGCTTACACACGGCAGCAGGGTGTATGTGACCCGTCGTGAGGAGCGTATGCTCGGCGGATTGTATGTATTCCAGCTGATCGAGGATGAAAACCGACCGTCAGTTGTGGCGGAAATACTGCGGGAAAGTGGATTTGAATGCCAGTTTACGGCTGATCTGGGCGAGGCGAAGCATGTGTTTACCCACAGGGTATGGAACATGCGGATTCTTCATTTTGAACTGGAGAACGTTCCGGAAAATGCGCAGATGGCGGATGATGAGGAACTTTCGCTGCTGCCGTTTCCCACGGCCATGCGTGCGGCGGTACAGGCTGCGCATGCAGTGTTAAGGAAAGCTGAAT
>JAGBBE010000094.1 GCA_017938645.1 Clostridia bacterium | reverse complement strand
CAGCTGTCTGGGCGCATCATGGCCTGTTCGTTTCCGGTCCGGACTTCAATACCACCTTTGGCCTGATGCACACCATCGAGAAGGCCGCGCAGATCTGGGTGCTGCAGAAGTCCACCGGTCTTAAGGAATTGCAGACCATCGAGGATGACGATCTGCGCGCCATTGCTGCCGAATTCAAGGTACAGATCAAAGAAGAATTCCTCGATTGAAATAATGACTTTGAAAACAATTTTGCAAAGGAGATATACCATGAAAAAAGCGACCATGATCATGGACCGTGATTACACCATTGGCAAGATCGATCCCCGCATCTATGGTTCCTTTATCGAGCATCTGGGACGTGCCGTTTACGGCGGTATCTACGAGCCCGGCCATCCCACTGCTGATGAAAACGGCTTCCGCAAGGACGTCATCGACCTCGTTCGCAAGCTCGATGTGCCTGTAACCCGTTATCCGGGCGGCAACTTTGTGTCTGGTTTCAACTGGGAAGACAGCGTCGGCCCGCGCGATCAGCGTCCCAGACGTCTGGATCTGGCATGGTTCACCACCGAAACCAACGAAGTGGGTCTGCATGAGTTTGTGGATTGGGCCAAAAAGGCCAATACCGAAGTGATGTATGCCGTCAATCTCGGTTCCCGCGGTCCGGATGCGGCCCGCAATGTCGTGGAATATGCCAACCACAAGGGCGGCAGCTATTGGAGCGACCTGCGCATCAAAAACGGCGCGAAGGATCCCTTTGGCATCAAGCTGTGGTGTCTGGGCAACGAGATGGACGGCCCCTGGCAGATGGGTCAGAAGACCGCCGTCGAATATGGACGCACTGCCCGCGAAGCCGGCAAGATGATGAAGTGGGTCGATCCCTCCATCGAGCTGGTGGCCTGCGGATCCTCCGGTTTGGACATGCCCACCTTCGGCGAGTGGGAATACCAGATGCTCACCGAGTGCTACGACCAGATCGACTACGTGAGCCTGCATCGCTACTATGGTAACCGCACCAACAATACGCCTGATTTCCTTGCACGCAATATGGATCTGGACGACTTCATCAAGACGGTCGTTTCCATCTGCGATGCCGTGGGCGGCACCAAGCACAGCAAAAAGAAGATTAACCTGTCTTTCGACGAGTGGAACGTATGGTATCACTCCAACGAGCAGGATAAGGAAATCTGGAAGCGCGGAAAGTGGGGCCCGGCGCTGCCGCTTCTGGAGGATGTGTACAACTTCGAAGACGCTCTGTTGGTCGGCGCCATGCTGATCACCTTCCTCAAGAATGCTGATCGCGTCAAGGTTGCCTGCATGGCGCAGCTGGTCAACGTAATCGCGCCCATCATGACCCGCAACGGCGGCGGTGCATGGGCTCAGACCATCTACTGGCCGCTGATGCATGCGTCCAAGTACGGACGCGGCACGGCGCTTCGTCCGGTGATCGAAAGCCCCACCTACGATTGCTCCGACTACGAGAAGGTTCCGCTGGTTGACGGCACTGCTACCGTGGCGGACGACGGTTCCGTGACCATCTTCGCTGTGAACCGCGACTTCTCCGAGGGTATCGAGCTGGCCTGCGATCTGCGCGCATTTGGCGAACTGCAGATTGCCGAGCACATCGTTCTGCATCATGACGACGTCAAGGCCATCAACACCGAAGAGAATCCCGACAATGTCGTACCTGCGAAGGGCAAGGGCGGCGTGATGGACGGCGGAAAGCTGAGCGTGGTTCTTCCGAGCCTGAGCTGGAATGTGATCCGTCTGGTGAAAAAGTAAGCATGCATAAAAAACGGTCTGACCGCGAAAAGGCGGCCAGACCGTTTTTTACTTTCCAAAGAGTTCAATCCTGCGGGTTTTGGTGAGCGAGCGTACCGCGCGCTGATAGCTGTGTTCAAGCATGTCCAGCAGTATCTCGTCAGGAACCGTTCCATCCAATGTTACAGTGTTGTTGTAAGGCTGCTGCACAGGCGGACAGTGATATCCGCGGCGAACTGTGCCGGGAAACTGCTCGCGCCACACGAGGCCCTGCACAGCATCGCAGCGAAAACTGATCCAGCCTCGTTCAGGCATCAGCGAGGCGAAAATGGGCCCATGTGTTCCTACACGGATACAGATGCTCTCCGGCCCAAAGGGTGATTCGGCGCATGCGGCAGGATAGCGAAGCGCCTGATCCATCAGTTCCTGCAGGGTCATGTTCAGTCCTCTTTCAAGGGCAGACGGGCTACGCCGGTACGAACGGCGGCTTCTGCCACGGCATGGGCAACCGCCTTGCCAACGCGCTTGTCAAAGGCACGGGGCAGAATGTAGCTGGCGCTGAGTTCCTCATCACTTACCAAAGAAGCGATGGCATAGGAGGCGGCCATCTTCATCTCGTCGTTGATATCGCGGGCACGTACGTCCAGTGCACCGCGGAAGATACCAGGGAAAGCCAAAACATTGTTGATCTGGTTGTCGTAATCACTGCGGCCTGTGCCGATCACGGCTGCGCCGCCGCGCTTGGCTTCGTCGGGCATGATTTCCGGCACAGGATTGGCCATGGGGAATACAATTGCACCGGGAGCCATGACGGAAATCATTTCAGCAGAGACGATATTGGGAGCACTCACGCCGATAAAGACGTCAGCATTTTTCAGTACGTCCGCCAACGTGCCGGAAACCTTGCGCGGATTGGTCTGCTTCGCCATTTCCATGTGCGCGGGATTGGCGTATTCGTTTCCATCCACCAGAGCGCCTTCACGGTCTACCAGAATGAGGTCTTTCACACCCAGTTGCAGCAGATGCTTGCCGATGGCAATGCCTGCAGAACCGGCGCCGTTGATAACACAGGTGATGGCGTCAATTTTTTTGCCGACAAACTTGAGGGCGTTGATTAGCGCGGCAGCCACAACCACAGCCGTGCCGTGCTGGTCGTCGTGGAAAACAGGAATATCGCAGATTTCTTTGAGACGACGCTCAATTTCAAAGCAGCGCGGAGCGGCGATATCCTCCAGATTCACGCCGCCAAAGCTGCCGGAAAGCAGATATACCGTGCGTACAATTTCGTCAACGTCCTTGCTCTTGATGCAAAGCGGGAAAGCATCCACATCCGCAAATTCCTTGAACAGCACGCACTTGCCTTCCATTACAGGCATGCCGGCCTCCGGGCCGATATCGCCAAGACCCAGCACAGCCGTGCCGTCGGTGACAACAGCCACAAGATTGTGGCGGCGGGTCAGTTCATAGGACTTGTCTACATCGCGGTTGATTTCCATGCATGGTTCGGCAACGCCGGGCGTATAGGCCAGCGAAAGGCTCTCACGATCCTTCACCTGCGTACGAGGAACAACCTCGAGCTTGCCTGCCCATTCATAGTGCTTTTTCAAAGCTTCAGCGCGAAGATCCATACTCTTCTTCACTCCTTGTATATGCGGAAAATTTGTTCTTATTGTAGCACGTTTCCGTTTGGATGACAACGGCGCAGACTTGCAGGCAAAAAAATACTTTTGTTGAAGGAGGTGAGGGAATCACCTATGGTCTCATCTACTTTGATCTCTGTTGTCAATACTATATTGCGAAAAATAATATTTCGATAATTATAGAAATAGTATTTACAAAATTATTTTTATAAGTATAATATAAGAGCAAAGGAGGGATTCCCATGACAGTTTTGAAAGCAGAACTTGCAAAGTACCGCTGCAAATTAGAAGAAAAGAAAAATCAGCTAGCACAGAGCATTCGCGTTTTGGAGCAGGAAGGCAGACAGGATGAAGCGAACCTTGAAAAGGTACGATTCAATATTGTTAATGTGTATGCGACTGTGGCTTCGGCAGATGAATGTGCTGTTTCTGCTTGTCAGGACGATGCGTGGGAGCAGTTCTGCAAGCGTTATTCTCAGCGATTCCGCACGCTCAGCCAACCATGGCGCAACAGGCTTGCACAGGCCAGACTTCATCAGGATACGGAGACAATCGCTGTGGAGGAAGCCAAGCTGGAAACGGCTGAGTGGCTCGAAAAGGTGTTTGTGAGCTTGGAGGAAGCGTAATGTCTGATTCTGTATTAGTGTTCAAATGCCTTGCAGATGCGACGCGTCTGGAGGTGATCCGTGCACTGGCGGATGGACCGAAATACGTCGAGCTTTTGTCAGAACGGCTGGGACGTTCACCTTCGACGATTTCGTTCCATCTCAAAAAGCTGGAGGAAGCTGGTCTGGCTGAGCAGCGCAAGGAGCAGTATTATACCGTTTATTCGCTGAAGGAGGGTATTCTGGACCAGAAGCTCAGCGAACTGGTGGGCGCTTGCAAGCCCATGGATGAGCAGGCGATTCGTGAACAGCAATACCGCGAAAAGGTGCTGAAAAATCATTTTGAGTATGGTAAGATCAAAACCATTCCGGTTCAGCGCAAAAAGCGCCGAATCGTTCTGGAAAAGCTGGCGGAGAGCTTTGAGGCAGGAAAGATTTATCCCGAAAAAGAGGTCAATCTGATGATTGCCCAGTTTCACGACGACTTCTGCACCATCAGACGCGAAATGATCGCCGAGGGAATCATGGAGCGTGAACACGGAGAATACCGGCTGAAATAAGAAACACGCCATGTGTTCGATGGAACACGTGGCGTGATTTTTTTATCTTCTTCTGCCTTTTCTGTCGCTGGGTGCAGGACGGCGGGAATCACTGCGCTTCTGCAAAGCGGCATCGTAGCGCTTGGCCGTGCTCAGCTTGCGCGGAGGAATCAGCGCATTCTGATGGAAGCCAATCAGATCCTCGCGGCCGCACAGGCGAAGGGCTTCGCTGACCAGTTCGTAATTGGCCGGGTTCTTGAACTGGAGCAAAGCGCGCTGCATCGCCTTTTCGTGCGGCGTACGCGGAACATATACAGGCTTCATATCGCGCGGATCCAGCCCGGTGTGATACATACAGGTGCTCAGCGTTCCGGGAGTGGGGTAGAAATCCTGCACCTGTTCGGGCTGATGACCGATATCACGCAGATACTCAGCCAGCTCAATGGCGTCGCGAAGCGTGCTGCCGGGATGGCTGCTCATCAGATAGGGCACAAGGAACTGCTTCATGCCGAGCTTTTCATTGACTGCCTTGTACTTGGCAACAAAGGCGTCGTATACCTCGCGGCGAGGTTTGCCCATCTTGCTGAGCACGTTCTGGCTGATGTGTTCCGGCGCAACCTTCAGCTGGCCGGAAATGTGATGTTTGCAAAGCTCGGTGAGGAACAGGTCGTTTTTATCCGCCATCAGATAGTCGAAACGGATGCCGGAACGGATAAAGACCTTCTTCACCCGAGGAAGTGCACGCATTTTGCGCAGAATTTCAACCAGCTCAGTATGGCTGACCTTCAGATTTTTGCATGGGGTGGGATAGAGGCACTGACGATTCTTGCATGCGCCGGATTTCAGCTGCTTTTCACAGGCGGGTGACCGGAAATTGGCTGTCGGACCGCCCACGTCGTGGATATAGCCCTTGAAGTCGGGAAAAGTGGTCAGAAGCTTTGCTTCCTTGAGAAGCGATGCCTCACTTCTGGAGGTGACGATCCTGCCCTGATGGAACGTCAGCGCGCAGAAATTGCAGGAACCGAAGCAGCCGCGCGTGGCGCTCAGCGAAAAACGGACCTCCTGCAGTGCAGGCACGCCGCCGAGTTTGTCGTAGCTTGGATGTGCGCGGCGGGTGAAGGGAAGATCATAAACCGCATCCAGTTCCTCACGTGACAAAGGCATTGCAGGCGGATTCTGCACCATGAAGCGCTGGCTGTCCTGCTGCTGGCAAAGCGTCTGACCGCGAACAGGATCCTGCTCCTGATATTCCATCATGAATGCCTTGCAGTAGGCCTTTGGATCGCTGGCAACTTCCTGATGGGATGGAATCAGGATCGCGTTTTTGGGAGGCTCCTTGGCCATGTAGCAAACGCCGCGTAAAGAGGAGCGCTCATGCAGAGGCATGCCGCGTGCAATCCAGTCGCAGCAGTCGAGAATGGTTTTTTCGCCCATACCGTACATCAGAAGCGTAGCGGCGCTGTCCACCAGAACGCTGCGGCGCACCTTGTCGTCCCAGTAGTCGTAGTGGGAAAAGCGCCTGAGGGACGCTTCCACGCCGCCGATGAGAACCGGCATGCCCGGATAGGCCTCGTGGATGCGGTTGCAGTACACCGTTACGGCGCGATCAGGCCGCATGCCAGCCTTGCCTCCGGGCGCATAGGCATCGGAGGAGCGCTTCTTTTTGGCGACGGTGTAATGATTGACCATACTGTCAATGACGCCGGAGGAAACCAGAAACCCCAGACGAGGCTTGCCAAAAAGTTTAAATGCCTCCGCACTGTGATACTCCGGCAGGCAGAGCATGGCAACCTTGTATCCGGCATTCTCCAGCACGCGTCCGATGATGGCATGCCCAAAAGAAGGGTGATCTACATAGGCTTCACCCACCACATACACAAAGTCGGGCGCATCCCATCCGCGTCTGCGAACCTCAGCAGGGGATACAGGCAAAAAATCAAAAGCCAAAGAAGGCACACCTCCTATCAGAGATGCGCCTATTATACCACACTTTGTCTGGGTTCGTACAGGTCAGTTCACAAAGGCAAGCCAGTTGGAAAGAATTCGCAGCGAATCCCATGTGATTGGCTTCTGTCCATCCTCCTCTGAAAGCGCAAGACACAATTGTGGATACAAAACGCACCACCAGTTCTGACCGTCGCCGTTTCCGATGACAATGCGAAGCGCACGATATCGTCCTGCTGGCAGAACGACATTTCCATACCTTTTTTCAGGCAGATCCAACATTCCTGCTTCAGCCTGTACATTTCCATAGAACCCCATGGAAATCGATGTTTTCTGTGCGTTCATTCGCATGGCTTCCTTATTCTCCAGAAGAGCCTGATAAACTGTGACACAATCACCGGAAGCATCAGTGAGAATGCTGCCGAATTCTTCGATCAGAGCGTCCCGCACGGCATATTTGATCTCCTGATCCTTTTGTGAGTCGCTGTGTGCAATTACATGCAAACGGATGATTTCGTTTTTTTCATAAGCTGCCTTTAATTGCGCTTCTTCGTTGGTGCAGCCTAGGGCGCATGCTGCCGGCAGAATCAACGATAACAAAAAAAGAATGATGGAACAGATCAGCAGCATGCTGTCCTTCCAGTTTTCCCTGAAATGCTTCATTTGGTCAAGCCTCCCCGAACTAGCCTGTCCAAAGCTGGGAAAGGTATACATGCGCGGAAAATGACATTTCAGCACAAGTGGGTTGAAATTCGGGGAAAATGGTGTATGCTAATGATGAAGCATAGCTAACCAAAAGGAGGATTCCTATGTATTATTACGACTGGACCATGCTGCTCGTACTCCCGGGTCTTTTGCTGGGACTTTGGGCGCAGTTCAAGGTCAAGAATACCTTTGCAAAGTATCAGAAGGTAATGAGCCGTTACGGCGAAACTGCGGATTCTGTGGCACGCGCGCTGCTGGATCGCAACGGATGCGGCAATGTAGGTATCAAGCAGACCGGCGGTTCGCTGACGGATCATTATGATCCGCGCAGCAATGTCCTCAGACTCAGCTCTACGGTATATGGCTCGTCCAGCGTGTCGGCAATCGGCGTTGCTGCCCACGAATGCGGCCATGCCATGCAGCAGAAGGAAGGCTACGGTCCGCTTAAGTTGCGTTCCGTGCTGGTGCCTGTGGTGAACATCGGCAGCAACCTGTACTTTCCCATTTTCCTGCTGGGTATGCTGTTCAGCTGGCAGCCGCTGGTTTATGTGGGCATTGCGTGCTTCTCGCTTACGCTGCTGTTTTCTTTGGTGACGCTGCCGGTGGAATTCAACGCAAGTTCCCGTGCTATTGCCGCGCTCAGAACGGGCGGATACCTCAGCGACTCTGAACTGGATGGCGCCAGAGCCGTTCTGAACGCTGCTGCGCTCACCTATGTAGCTTCCGCCGTCAGCAGTCTGCTGCAGCTGCTCCGTCTGCTGATGATTGCACGCCGTAGCGACAGGGACTAATCCCCAAAAACACACAAAGGAGGGCCACCGCCGTGAAGAGAACGTTTCGGGTCTCAGTTCGCGAGCTGGTGGCCTTTTCCTGTTTTCCTCCGGATATCCTTCCTGCGGCAGATACCGAAGCACTGCTGACAGGAACGCAGGCGCACAAGGCACGTCAGGCCGGATTTGAGGGTCAGACAGAACAGACAATCAAACATGTTTTTGGGTTGGAAGGCGCGGAAATACTTGTTTTTGGACGGATGGACGCCTTTTTGGACGGTGAAGAGCCCTTCATCGAGGAAATCAAACACAGTAAACAGCCTCCAGAGGAGGTGCGCACAGAGCATCGGGCGCAGGCGTTGTGCTATGCTGCGATGCTTGCCGAAGAGAGAGAATGTGCGTTTGTCCGCTTCAGCGTCTGCTATGTCAATCTGGAAGGCGAGGTTCTGCGGGCTTTTGAGGAGCGTCTCAGCAAAGACGAACTGAAAGCGCAAATGAATGAATTGCTGATGCCTTATGTGCGCTTTGCACTGCGCGAGGCTGAGCACAGGGAAAAACGGGATCAGAGTCTGCAGGCGCTGCTGTTCCCGTTTGCGTCCTATCGCAAGGGACAGCGCGAATTGGCTGTGCAGGTTTATACAGCGATTACAAGGAAAAAGCGTCTGTTTGCCAGTCTGCCAACAGGAACCGGAAAGAGCGCGGCGGTGCTGTATCCGGCCTTAAAGGCGCTGGGAGAGGGCAAAACCGAGCGCATTGTCTATCTGACGGCACGAAATACCGCGCGGCAAAGCCCGCTCAATGCGCTTGGACGAATGCTTGAGCAGGGCATGAAGGCGCGTTGCTCCGTGCTGACGGCAAAAGAAAAGCTTTGTCCTGCACCTGTGCGGTGTCATCCGGATGATTGTCCCAGAGCCAGAGGACACTTTCTGCGGCAAGGCGATGCGATTGACGACCTTCTGCAAAGAGAGTGCAGACTGTGGGATGAGGAGATCATCCGCGAACAGGCGGATCGGTTCGAAATCTGTCCGTTTGAATTTGCGCTGGCTTTGTCGGAAATCGCGGATGTTCTTCTGATGGACCTCAATTACGCCTTTGATCCTTTTGCACAGGTCAAGAGACTGTTCCAGCGGCAGAAGAACTTTACGCTGCTGGTGGACGAAGCGCATCACACGGTTGAGCGTGTTCGTGAGAGTTTGTCCGGCTCGCTTGACAGCCGGGAGTTTGCGAGAATCAGAACTGAGTACGGCAAAATAATCGGCCGAAAAAATACTGTCTACAGGATGCTTGGCACGCTGGTTCATGCGCTTCGTGATATTGAATGCGATGCGGATGAATGTGTGCTCCAAAGCATCCCAAATGGAATATCGGCACTTGCCCAGAATGTGCTGGATGCCGCAATTGATGCGCTTCCGAATCCCGGAATGTCCGAATTGATCCGGATTTGTCTGCCGTTTTTGTATGCATGCGAGCATCTGGATGAGGACTATGCCATCATCCTTGAACGAAGAGGAAAGGAACGCGTATTGACGCTGTACTGTCTCCTGCCGGGAAAGGAAATTGCCAGAGTCACCAAAAATCTGCGCGGAACCGTTTTCTTTTCGGCGACGTTGAGCCCATTGCCTGCCATGAAACAGCTGCTTGGAGGCGCGGAAGAGGACGCCTGTTTTGCACTTCCGTCGCCTTTTCCGAAAGAAAACCTGCAGGTTGTCAGAAAACACATCGGAACACGCTATGCCCAGCGGGATGCAACAGCAAGGGAAATTGCCGATTCCATCGAAGAAATGATCCGGGCGCATCCCGGAAATACCATTGCTTTCTTTCCAAGCTACACCTATCTGGAACGGGTGTGTCAGGAATTGGAGGGACGATCTTTGCCGAAACTCTGGGTTCAGACCAGAGAAATGGGAGAAAAGGATCGAGCGGATTTCCTGAATGCGTTTGAAATGCATAATGAGCCGCTTCTCGGACTGTGCGTACTGGGCGGTCTGTTCAGCGAGGGCATTGATCTGCCTGGAGAAAAGCTGGTCAACGCTGCGATTATCGGCGTCGGGCTTCCGGTGCCGTCTGCAAGGGTCAATGCAGTGCGCTCATGCTATCAGAATCATTTTGGCGATGGTTTTGCCTACGCATGCCGCATACCCGGGATGCAGAAAGTCCAGCAGGCCGCCGGGCGCGTGATTCGTTCAGAAACCGATCGCGGAATGGTGCTGCTTCTGGATGATCGCTATTATGACGCAGAGTACGAGGCGCTTCTTCCGCCGGAATGGCTGATCTGGAATGAAAACATCAATCAGGCTGCAAAAGCACTGGAGGGATAAACGTTGAAAAAATGGTTTGCTTTGCTTCTTGTACTTATGATGCTTCTCACGGTTTCGTCCTGTGCGTTTGCGCAGAGTCAGGGCATCCTTTACCGTGTAACAGGCGGAAAAAACGAAATGGTCGTGCTGGGCAGCATTCATATCGGCAGCCCGGAAATGTATCCGCTGGGAGACAGCATTACGCAGGCGCTCGAGGCTGCTGACACGGTTGTATACGAATGCGATACCGAAAGCGCGCAGGCGCTTCAGGCAACGATGCAGCTGATGAGCTATTCGGTTGGCGAATCGCTCAGAGAGCATATTTCGGACGAAACATACGAGCTGCTCAAAGACACTGCGCGGGAGACGGGCTATCCGCTTGGGATGTTTCTGGCATACAAGCCTTGGGCGGTTGTCAGCCTTCTCTCTCTGGAAACCACCGCAGCAGAAATGGGTACACAGGATATTGCTCAGGCCATGGAACTGGGTGTGGAACAGCAGATCGCGCTTCTGACGATGGAAAAGGAAGTGCGCTATCTGGAAACGGCTCAGGAACAGCTGGAGATGATGGATGGCTTCAGTGCGGAACTGCAGGAATATATGCTTCAGACCAGCTGCAACGCCATTCTTTATCCCGACATGATTTCTGAGGCGGACGCATCGCTCAGCCTCTGGCCGCACTGGTGGGCCGATGGCGATGCAGATGCTTTCGCACAAAACTATTGGCAGGGATTCGAACTGGATCCTAAACCTGAACTGATGCAGGAATATCACGACAAGCTGCTGGTACAGCGCAATCACCGCATGGCGGAGGGATTGCACCAAATGCTGGAGTCTGACGAAGAACACAGCTATTTTGTCACGGTCGGACTCCTGCATCTGGTTTTGCCGCAGGAAAGCATCCTGTATGACCTGGAACAGATGGGATACGGAATCGAAAAAATCATGAACTGAGTTTTCGCACGCCTTCGAAGAATTCACATAATGTGTCAGTGAACGGCGGCAAGGGACGCGGCAGAGCCCCAGCCTTCTTGCAGCCGACAAAAAGAAGGAGGCGTGCCAATGTCTTTCTACTCTTATAAGAATGCTAACCCCTGTGCTTGTCCCGGCACCATTTCCGGAAGCGCTCTGGATGGCCTGCAGGAAAAGGTGTGTGTGCAGGTCAAGCGCGTGTACGACAGCTGTTTGCAGCAGGAGCAGCTGGATAACAAGGAAGTCATCATCACCAGCTACGCCATGGTAGCCAACTGCTGTCAGAACAGCTGCAACTGTGGCTGCGGCTGCGGATGTGCTTCCGACAGTGCGGAAACCGTCGCACCGACCTCTGCGCCCGTGCCGCCCATCACCTTTGAAAGCTGCCGCTCCACTACCACGGAAGGCACCATCCGCAACCTTACGGTGGAACGCCTGTGCGACCGTCCCTGCTTTGCGCGCGTGCGCTGCAAGGTGGATATCCCCATTGATATCCTGTTTGTCGACAGCCGCGGCGTTGAGTACATTGGCAAGGGAAGCATTACGGTAGACAAGGATGTCCTTCTCTCGATTCCCGACGAATCCATTGTCCCCTACAGCATGGAGAGCATGGTCAGCGCCATCTGCGTGGCCGGTACCTATCTGGGCAACAATCGCTTCAGCCTGACGGTGTGCGTAACGGTGGTGCTCAAGGTGCTCGCGCAGGTTGAGATTCTGATTCCCTCCTACGGCTTCTGCCCGATTCCGCCCTGTGAGGAGTTCGCCGAAAATGTGTGCGACGAATTTTTCTCCCTGCCGCTCTTCCCGCCCGCATCCCTGTGCAACAACGGCGAGGTACAGATCAACAATCCTGCGTGCAACACGGGAAGCTGTGGCTGTGGATGCTGCCGCTGATGCAAAAGAAAAAAGCGCCCTCGGGCGCTTTTTTTATGCGCTGCGTACCTTGCCGATGAGAGCAAAGAGCAGGAATGCCAGAATATTTGCCACAACAACGCTTGCACCCGCCGGGGTGGAGAGCAGATAGCTTGCGCACAGCCCAATAAAGAAGCAGATGACTGATACAACAGCCGCGCAGATGGTAACGCTTCGGAAACTCTTGCAGACGCGCATAGCTGTGAGCGCCGGGAAAATCACAAGGCTGGAAATGAGCATTGCGCCCATTACACGCATGCCCAGCACGATGGTCACAGCCGTCAGCAGCGCCAGAAGCATATTGTAGCCTTCTGCATGACCGCCGGTGGCGCGTGCAAAGGTTTCATCAAAGGTTACGGCAAAAATCGGACGGTAGAACACCAGAAACAGCACAAGTACGATGATGGCAAGCACAATGCTGAGGCGAACATCAGAAACGCTCATGGCCAGCACGCTGCCGAAAAGATAGTTGTTTACATCGCTGGTCATGCCTGTGCTCAGCGATAGCACAATGACGCCCACAGCCAGCGAACCGGTGGAAATCATGGCGATGGCAGCATCGCCCTTGAGCTTCCCTCGGCTGCTTAAACGAAGCAGCAGGAAAGCAGCGGTGACTACCACCGGAATGGTCACGATCATGGGGGAGAGTCCCATCGCAGTGGCAATGGCCAGCGAGCCGAAACCAACGTGGCTCAGCCCGTCGCCAATCATGGAATAGCGTTTCAGCACGAGACTTACGCCCAGAAGCGCAGCACAGAGTGAAACCAGAACACCCACAATCAGTGCTCTGACCATGAAGTGATAGCTGAACATGGTTTGAAGCATTTCAATCATTACGCCTGTCCTCCTGCAAAGATCTGTCCGAGATCAGATGCGCGGTATTCATCCGTGGTTCCAAGGAAGGGCGCGCCGTGAGACAGGTGAAGAATACGGTCGGCATAGGTGAGCGCAGCGCTGATGTCATGAGAAATCATGACAACGGTGAGATTGCGCGTATGGTGCAGCATGTGGATGACCTCGTACATTTCGCGGGTTACAAGCGGATCAAGGCCTGCAACCGGCTCGTCCAGCAGAAGCAGACTGCGCGTTGCGCACAGGGCGCGTGCCAGAAGAGCGCGCTGCTGCTGTCCGCCGCTGAGCTCCATAAAGCTGCGGCTGCGGATGTCGGTGATTCCAAGCAGCTCCATATTCTGCTCGGCTTCGCGGCGCATGGCTTTGGTCAGAAAAGGTGACCTGCTCCGGCAGCCGCTGCTGACGACTTCCCATACGGAGGCCGGGAAATCGTTCTGTACGTCCGTGCGCTGCGGAAGATAACCGATGGAGGAGCGCTCCAGACCATCGCCGTAGCTCACACGGCCGTGGACGGGATTGATCAGGCCGAGCAAACCTTTGATCAGCGTGCTTTTGCCGGAACCGTTTTCGCCGACAACGCACAGGTATTCGCCTTTTTGAATCTGCAGATCCAATTCGCTTACAACCATTCTGCCTTCGTAGGCAAAGCTGGCTTTTTCACAGGTGATCAGCGCCATCAGTTGAGCGCCTCCTTCAATACTTCGGCATTGTGCCTCATCAGACTCAGGTAGGAAACCCCGCCTTTGATTTCTTCAGCAGATACATTGTGGCAGCTGTGGAACAGAAGCGGCTTTGCGCCGGTTTCCTCGGCCAGAATGTCCGCGGTACGGCGGCTGGAAAATTCAATGTAAAAAATGACGGGAATCTTTTCTTCGCGCACGGTATCAATCAGAGAAATGACAGTACGGACGCTGGGTTCGCTGTCCTCGCTGCAGCCGGGAAACGCTGCATCGTAGCGAAGACCGTATTCGGCTGCAAAATAGCGGAGGGGAAAGCGGTCTCCGAAAATTATCAAATTGCGTTTGGCAGAGGAAACAATTTCTCGGAAATCCGCATCCAACAGTTCAAGTTCGGCGGTATAGCTGCTGCAGGCGAGGCTGAAATCCGCAGCATGTTCAGGAGCCAGTTCACTCAAAGCAGAAGAAAGATCTTCGGCAATCCTGATCACATTTCGCGGAGAGGTCCATACATGCTCGTCCAGTTCAGCTTCCTCGTGTTCATGCTCGTGGTCACAGTTTTCGTCGTGTTCGTGGGCGTGGCTGTGTTCCATGCTCTGGGTAAGTGCTTCCTTAAGCAGCGATACGCAGTCCATCATCCGGAAAGAACGGGGCGCCTGCTGTCCCATGGAAAGAAGCACTTCTTCAATCCAGTGGTCGCTTTCGCCGCCTGTATACAGGAATAAATCGGCATTTTGAATGGCGATAATATCCTGAGGCGTGGGTTCGTAGCTGTGGCTTTCACTGCCCGGAGGCAGCAGCAGCTCAACCTGCGCATGATCGCCTGCGATTACGCGGGCAAAATCGTAGGCGGGGAAGATGGTGGCGATAATGCTGAGCTTTTCTTCCTGCGCACCGGCATAAAACGTAGGGAGTAAAACGAAGGTGAGTAAAATCGCCAAAAATCGTTTCAGAAACATAGCAACCTCACTTGCTGGCAACTTTTCGGCAACTTTCGCAGCAGCCGTACAGAATGGTTTGTCCTTCGTCGAGCGTAAAGCCATGATGCATGGTGAGATGGGATGCAAAAGCTTCCACCTCTTCGCAGTGCAGATGAGCAAGCGCTCCGCAATTGATGCAGCGGATGTGCAGATGGCTTTCGCGGCACGGATTGTACTGATAATGCGCCGCTTCGCCGCGCTCATGCGGAGCATATCTGCGCAGTCTGCCAGATTGACAAAGGCGGGTGATAACGCGGTAAACGGTCGTTTTGCCAATCCCGGATCCCTGTTCCATCAGCAGCCGATAGGCGTCCTCGGCGGTCAGACATTCCTCCTCGCGTGAGGAAAAAAGCAATTCGACGGCTTCCTGCTGTCTGGTCTGATAGGTTCCGCGCATTCTCGTGGCCTCCTGTGTGGAAAGTGAAAATGGTTTTCAATTTCGAGTTGGAAGTATAAGCGATATAGGATCGTTTGTCAAGGTAAAATCAGCAAATTCTAATCCTGCCTTGCTTGAAGTAATAAAGGGCGGATGATATACTGAACATGCAGACTTATTTTAGGAAGTGGAGGTTACAAAGATGAGCAGCGCAATGGAAAACATGCTGACCCGCCGCAGCGTGCGCAAGTATAAGAGCGACATGATCCCCAGGGAAATCCTCGACCAGATTCTGAAAGCCGGATCCTACGCCGCAACCGGAAGAAATCTGCAGTCGCCGATTATGATTGCTGTCACCAATCAGGAGCTTCGCAACCGGCTGTCCGCCATGAATGCGCGGATTATGGGTGTCGAGAGCGATCCTTTTTACGGCGCGCCCGTTGTAATTGTGGTGCTGGCTGACCGCAGCGTGCCCACTTATGTATATGATGGAAGCCTTGTGATGGGCAACCTGATGCTGGCTGCGCACGAACTGGGCATCGGAAGCTGCTGGATTCACCGCGCAAAGGAAGAATTCAACAGTGAAGAAGGCAAGGAAATCCTCAAGCAGCTCGGTATCGAAGGCGATTACGAGGGAATCGGCCACTGCGTCCTCGGCTATCCCGATGGGCCTCTTCCGGCGGAGAAGGCGCGAAAGGATCATTATATCTATTACGCAGAGTAAATCGAATCGGAGTCGATTGAATGAAAAAAAGCAAAAACCTTCAGCAAATCCTTAGCTTTCTGTTTTTGCTGCTGACGCTTGGCGTCGTCCTTTGGATCGGTCTGAATGGAAATGACCTGAGCGAACTGATGAGCGCTCTCAAGCGACTGAGTCCGGGGTACCTTTTGCTGTGTTTTGCGAGCTGGGTGCTCTATGTTCTGGCTGACGCGCTTGCGATTCATCATTTCCTGATTGTTCAGAAGACGCCCGTCAGGCTGTGGCAGAGCATTCATGCTGCCATCGTCGGAATCTACTACTGCAATATAACGCCCGGTGCCAGCGGCGGACAGCCCATGCAGATGTACTGCCTGAGTAAATACAAAGTGCCGATCGGCGTGAGCGGATCGGCAGTCGCGGTGAAATTTGTGGTTTTTCAGGCGGTTTTGCTGCTTACGGGAGCTGTTCTCTGGCCTCTGCATGGCCGGTTTGTGGCTGAATATGCAGGAAGCAGCATATGGTTTGTGCTGCTAGGTTATGTGGTCAACTTCTTCTCCATTGGCATGGTGCTGATGATGGCCATCAGCACGCGCGCTGTACGCTGGGTTATTGAGCGCTGTATCTGTATCGGCATGAGGCTGAAAATCTGCAAAGATCCGGACGCCTCCCGCACCAAGTGGGAAAACCACTGTCAGAGCTTTCTTTCCAGCGTCCAGCAGGTGGTTCGCCGCCCTGCGGATCTGGTCATTCAGTGCCTGATTGCGTTTATACAGCTGATGTCGCTGATGCTGGTGATCATTGCGGTGTATCATGCATTTGGACTGAGCGGTGTTGGAACAACGGAACTGATCACCATGGGCGTGCTGCTCTACATTGCGGCCAGCTATACGCCGCTTCCGGGCGCAAGCGGAGCGCAGGAGGGCGGCTTTGCTGTGATGTTCCGCGATATCTTCCCGGAGGCACATTGCTTTGTTGCTCTTCTGATCTGGCGATTTGCCACCTATTATCTGAGCGTTCTGGTCGGAGCGGTGGTTACATCCGTAGAAAATATCCGTTCTTTGCGCAAAAGCAGCGCTGAAGAAGAGGTAAATCCAGAAAACTGATACAAATTGGTCGTTTCCAAGCGCACACCCTTGTGTTATAATGGATAGCGGTCTTTTGATCGAGCTACACAGGAAAGGAGGGAGTATATGCAATACAATACCCCGCCGCAACGCACAACGCGCAGCGACGCAGCCACGCCGGTTTCCAGACGGCAGGCTAAAGACTATAAGCCGAGAAGGAAAAAGAACAGGTCGCTTGGCGTATTGCCGCTAATGATTCTGTTTGTCGCGCTGCTGGTCGTGATGTATCTCATATTTCCCAAAGAGGCCGGCCGTCATGTGGGCGGCAGCTATTATGACGGGCTTGTCATCAGCGAAGTGATGGCGGCCAATAATTCCGCTGTGCCGGATGAAAACGGCGAATTCAGCGACTGGCTCGAACTGTATAACGGATCCGGTCATGATATTGAAATGGAAGGCGTTATGCTGACCAACCGTACGGACCGTATCACTTTTCCGTTCCCCAAGTATACGCTCAGAGCAGGGGAGCGTGTGATTGTATTTGCGTCGGACAGCTATCAGCTGGATCCTTCGCTGCCCTTCCACGGAAAGTTCAAGATTTCCTCTGCCGGAGATCATATCTACCTGTATGATCCTGAAATGTACCTGATCGACGAGCTGGCAACGCCTACGCTGATTGCCGACTCCAGCTACATTCTCAGCAGTGTGGATGAAGATGGCGTGCGTCATTACGAAACCACTACCTTCTACAGTCCTGAGTATGAAAACAGTGAAGAAGGCTTTGTGGCTTACCGCACGGCAAACGCCATCGAAAGCGGAGATCTGGTGATCAACGAGGTCTGCCCTGATCCGAGACTGAGCATTCCGGATGAGGACGGAGAAATTGTTGACTGGATCGAACTGAAGAACAACACAAACGAAACCATTTCGCTGACCGGATATTATCTCAGCGACAAGGAAAACAAGCCCATGAAGTGGCGCTTTCCTGACGGTGCGAGCATTCCTCCGGGAGGTTACTATCTTGTCTACTGCTCCAGCAAGGACAAGATGCAGCTCAATGGTATTCCGCATACCAGCTTTTCGCTGTCTGCAGAACGTGAGAGCGTTGTGCTCAGTGACGACCGCGGACGTCTGATTGACCGCGTCAGCATTGAAAACGTGCCGGAGGATTATTCCTACGGACGCAGCGATGTGGGCGATTGGCGTCTGTTCCAGCTCACCAGCCCTGGCCAGGCGAACAACGCCGCCGGCCAGGCGCAGGCTGAGCAGATTTATCGTGCGTACAATTACACCGGCGTGCTCATCAGCGAGGTAGGCGCGAGCAACGATACCATCGTACTCGGCCCCACCGGCGCAACGACGGACTATATCGAACTGTACAACTCTTCTGCTGAGACCGTCTATCTGCAGGGATACGGTCTCAGCGACAGCCTCAAGCGCCCGCGCCGCTGGCAGTTTCCCGAAAACGCCTATATTCTGCCGGGTGAATACAAAATCATCTATCTGGATGCTCAGCCGGAGCTTACCACGGTTACGGATTATCACACCAATTTCAAGCTGACCCGCGACGGCGGTGAAACCATCTCGTTTTGCGACCCTACAGGCCGCGTGCTTGACCGCATGCCTTTAAGCCTGATCCCCACCGACCACAGCTATGGCCGCACCCTTGGCCAGAACGGCTTCTATTACTACGACATTCCCACGCCCGGAATGGCAAACGGCACAGGATATTACGGATACACGAAGAATCCGGCGTTTTCCCTGCCTGGCGGCGAATATAAAGATACCATTCAGGTGGCTATCTCCGTTCCTGAAGGAAGCGAAGTCTACTATACCACGGATGGTTCCATTCCGACACGCGAAAACGCTACGCGCTACAGCGCCGGACAGATGCTGGACATTACTCGCGTAACGGTGCTCAGGGCACGCGCCTTTGATCTTGGCGGAACACTCCAGCCAAGCGAAACCATCACTCAGACGTATCTGATGAATCTCTACCACGCCTTCCCGGTTGTGAGCCTCGTTGCGGATCCATATGAACTTTGGAACGAAGAAAACGGCATGCTCTCCATCGGCGGCGAAATTCCTGAGGACGCCAAGATCCGCTTCAAGCTTACCACGGGCGAATATCCCAACTACCGTGAATACGGCAAAGAAGAGCGGCCGGGTCATATTGAGTACTACGGTAGCGATGGTACGACCATTCTGAGTCAGGATTGCGAATTCGGCCTGCAGGGCCAGTACAGTCTGGATATTCCGCAAAAAACCTTCAAGGTACGAGCAAAAGCCAAGTACGGTGAAAAGTATTTCAACGCCAAGCTTTTCGATGATCTGGAATTCACAGAATACAAGTGCTTTGTGCTTCGTATGGGCGGTAACGACGGCGTATGGACGCGCATGAACGACGCATTCCAGAGCCAGCTGATCAAGCGCTTCAACACCATAACCGACACGCCTTCCACGGTGATCTATCAGGACTGGAAACCGGTTGTTGTCTACCTCAATGGTGTTTACTGGGGACATTACAACCTGCGTGAACGTGTCGACCGCTTCTTTGTAGCCCAGCATGAAGGTCTTTCGCTGGATGAGGCGGACAACATGGATCTGCTGGAAGCCAGCGGTACGGTTAACTTCGGCAGCAACGCCGAGTACAGGGCGATGATCAAGAAGGTGGAAGCCTCCTCACCCGGAACCAACGAGGAGGATCTGCAGTACATTCTGGACAATGTCGATGTGGATAACTACTTCGACTATATGGCCTTTGAAATGTTCTTCGGAAACTCTGACCCTGGTAACATCCGCTTTTACAAGCTTAAGCAGGAGGACGCCAAGTGGCGCTGGATCTTCTACGATTCAGACTACGGACTGTTCAATTCCTCCTTTAACAGCCCCAAGAGCTATCTGAAGCCGAGCGGCGCTGGTGACCAAAAGATCAACAACACGCTGATTCGCAAGCTGCTTGAAAATGATGAGATGAGACATAAGTTCCTGACGCGTCTGGGGGAAATTTTCCAGGTGTTCACCACGGAATTTATGACGGAACTCTATAATGAAATGGCTGCTGTGCTGGAACCTGAGATGCCGCTGCACTTCGCACGCTGGGCGGAAGAAAATGACCGCCGCATCAACTTTGACTCGCCGCTTACGCCGGAGGGCGCATTGAGCTACTGGAACAAGCGACTCAACTTTACCCGCAATGTTATCAAAAAGCGTCCGACTTATCTCTACGAGATGATTCAGGAACAGTTCCAGCTGACTGACGGTCAAATGGTAATCTATTTCGGCGAAAAGCCTGAAATGCCCGCAGACGCGATTCTCTAATCCATCAAACGACCACAAAGGAGGAACCTTCCTTATGTTCAACACGCTCGTCACAGCCACCAGTGCGACCAAGCTTTTGCAGACCAATACGCTTGCCGCCCAGTTCAAATCCATCGTTCCTGCCGATTTGTTTATTGCGCTTGGTCTTGCCTTTGTGATCGGCATGATCATTGCGCTGGTCTACCGCAAGACCTACCGTGGCGTGCTCTACAGCCCGTCCTTCACCATCACCCTGATCATGCTTACGCTGATCACAACCCCTGTTACCATGGGTATCCGAAGCGATATCGCGCTGTCGATGGGTATGGTCGGCGCACTTTCCATTGTGCGTTTCCGTACGGCTGTGAAGGATCCTCTGGATACGGCGTACATGTTCTGGGCGCTGACCATGGGCATTCTGCTGGGCGCAGGTCTGTACCTGATTGCGCTGATCGTTGTGCTCTGCATTTCCGTGCTGATGTTCGTGCTGACCTTCATCAAGTTCACCAATCCCAATGCCTATCTGCTGGTGATTCACTATGATGAATACTGCGAGGCCGCGATTCAGACCGAGCTTCACCGCAGCGTCAAGAGCAGCAAGCTCCGTTCCAAGACCTTGACCCGTGCCGGAGCTGAGATGACCTATGAAGTTCGTCTGAGCGAGCGTACCGAGGTTGTGACCCGTATGCTGGACATCGAAGGCGTACACGACGCTACGCTGGTGGCCTGCCAGAGCGAAGTGGGCGCATAAGAGAAGGAGGCAGCCATGGCGATTTCTGTACCGCTGCGGCATGAACTCAAATTCTTCATTTCACCGCTGGAGTACGAGGTGCTGCGGCGCGTGCTTGACCGCACTCTTCAGCGCGATCCAAACGGCGATGAAAACAATGAGTATGCCATCCGTTCGCTGTACTTTGATACGCGCGACAACGCTGCGCTGATCGATAAGCTGGATGGTGTGAAGAATCGTGACAAATACCGCATTCGAATCTACAATTTCTCCGATAAGGTCATCCGTATGGAATGCAAGACCAAGGTCGGCCAGCTGATCTCCAAGCGTTCGCTGGGAATTCCGCGTCTTCTGGCGGAACAGCTCATCGCAGGCGATCCCACGGGCCTTGAGCGTACCCGCAGCGGATTGCTGCGCGACGTCTACCGTGAAATGTCCATCAACGGGCTGAAACCGGTCGTGATTGTCGACTATGTGCGTGAGGCATATATCCATCAGGCTGAGGAAGTGCGCATCACTTTCGACAAGCAGCTCCACACAGGGCTTTTATCCAAGGATATTTTCAACCCGTATGTGCCCACGATTCCGGCCTTCGATCACAACGAACTGATCCTTGAGGTTAAGTTCAACCGTTTTCTGCCGCCATACATCCGCGATATCCTCTGCACACATGTGCACAGCGCGCAGAACAGTGCCATTTCGAAGTATGTCTGGTGCCGCCGGTTTGAAAACTTTGAGTAACAAAAAAAGTCCGGTTCCCTGCATAAATGGGAACCGGACTTTTGCATATCGTTTATTTTTTCAGAGAAAGCGCCTTGTCCCAGATGCGGTCGGCGACTTCACGCTTGCTCATCTTGGGAAGAGCCTCACCGCCTTCTGCGGTAATCAGCGTTACGATATTGGTATCCACGCCAAAACCTGCGCCTTCAGCGGTAACGTCATTGGCAACGATCAGATCAAGGTTTTTCTTCGCCAGCTTCTTTTGTGCATTTGCAAGCACATTCTGCGTTTCAGCTGCGAAGCCTACCAGAACCTGTCCTTCCTTTTTGCGCTGGCCAACCGCTTTGGCAATGTCGGGATTTTCGACCAGCCTAAGCACGAGTGGTTCGCCGTCGTCCTTCTTGATTTTCTGATCCGACGGATGCTCTACGCGGTAATCCGCAGGAGCTGCTGCCTGCACGATAATATCCTGTGATTCACACAAGTCCATCATCGCTTCATACAGGCTCATTGTGGACGTAACGGGAACGACTGAAACACCAGACGGGGGAGTGAGGGAGACGGGACCGGAAACCAGCGTAACCTCAGCGCCGCGCTTCTGAGCGGCATCAGCAAGTGCATAGCCCATCTTGCCGGAGGAGTCGTTGGTCAGATAGCGGACCGGATCAATGCGTTCCACGGTAGGCCCAGCGGTGACAAGCACCTTGAGACCTTCCAGATCCTTTTTCGGGCAGAGCAGAGCGCAGGCTGCTTCCACAATTTGAACAGGCTCACTCATGCGTCCTGCGCCGTTATCTCCGCAGGCGAGAAAACCGCTTGCAGGTCCTACGGTATGGATGCCACGGTCAAGCAGGATCTTCAGGTTCTGCTGAGTGACATCCGCCGTCCACATGCCGGTGTTCATGGCAGGTGCAAGAAGGATGGGCGCTTTGGTGGCAAGCAGCGTGGTGGAAAGCATATCATCCGCAATGCCATGCGCGAGCTTGGCCATGATGTTGGCCGTTGCAGGCGCAACAAGCATCAGATCGGCCTTCTGAGCAAGGGAAATGTGCTTTACATCCCAGGATTCAATGCGGGAAAAGGTGTCCACACACACCGGACGGTTGCTCAGCGTTTCAAAGGTGAGCGGAGCAACCAGGCGGGTGGCGTTCTCGGTCATGATCACGTCAACCTCGGCGTGGAGTTTGCGAAGGCGAGAAACGACCTCACAGGCCTTGTAGGCGGCAATTCCGCCTGTTACGCCCAGAACCACATGCTTGCCAGTGAGCATTCTCAGCCCTCCACGTCGGCGTCGCGGTCGTAGGTGAGCAGGCCGCGATTGATTTCTTCAACGGCGATCTTGAGCGGCTTCATATCCTTGGGGTCGATCAGGGGCTGAGCGCCGTCGACGAGCTGACGGGCACGCTTGCTGGCTTCCACAACGAGGGTATAGCGGCAGTCAACCTTTTCACTCAGTTCAACGATGGTGGGCTGTACGATAGGCATTCGGGTTTCCTCCTTCAAATTCTCGGATTGGTTAGTCGGTAATGGTGGGTTTGCAGCGGTTGGTGCGGAGTTTTTCCGCAGTGACGATGCTCTGAAGCTGAGCGAAAGCAAGCTCCAGATCGTCATTAATCAGCGAATATTGATAGCGGTCGATCTTTTTAACCTCGCCGCGGGCGTTGTTGAGCCTGCGCTCAATCACGGCGGGATCGTCGGTGTTGCGGGTATAGAGCCTTACACGCAGATCTTCGAAACTGGGCGGAAGGATGAACACGCTTACATAATCCGACGTATTTTCCATCACGTTGATGGCGCCCTGCGGATCGATGTCCAGCAGCACATTGTAGCCCTGCTTCATCATTTCTTCAACAGGCTTGCGCAGCGTGCCGTAGTGATGGTCGTGCACGGTGGCATGCTCGAGGAACTCGTTGTTTTCCACCATGCGATTGTATTCTTCATCCGTTACAAAGTGGTAATGCACGCCGTCGATTTCACCGGTGCGCGGCTCACGGGTGGTAACGCTGCAGGAAAAGCGGAAGCTGGGATCGGAATCCATCAGTTTCTTCACCAGCGTTCCTTTTCCGGTGCCGGAAGGACCTGAAATGATCAGCAGCATGCCTGTGCGTTCAATCTGGACAGCCATTGGATCAAACCTCGCTTTCTTCGTTCCGGAAAATGGATTACACAGCGTTCTGAACCTGTTCGCGGAGCTTTTCGATGATGCACTTGGCATCCACCACACACTGGGCAATCTGCGAATCAGAAGCCTTGGAGCCCATGGTGTTGACCTCGCGGTTCATCTCCTGCAGCAGGAAGTCAAGCTTGCGGCCGACTTCTGTGCCGTTGACAACGCTTTCGGTGAACTGGTCGATGTGACCTTCAAGACGGCTGAGCTCCTCGTCGATGGCGCAGCGGTCGGCCATGATGGCAACCTCCTGTGCAACACGCTGAGGATCAACGGAGTTGACGTCCCACTCGTCGAGCCTTGCGTTTAGACGCTTGCGGAAATCCTCGGGTACTTCAGGCGCACGGACGATAATCTGTTCGCGGAGCTTGGCAAGCTCGGTGAGATTGCCGAGAAGATCGTCTGCCAGATGCTGGCCTTCGCGGTCGCGCATGGCGATGAGCGCCTCCACAGCGCCGTCAAAAGCTTCCAGAGCCAGAGCGGTAACCGCCTCGGTGTCCTCATCAGCCTGAACCACCGTGAGAGCACCGCTGAGGGTAAGCACTTCGGCAGCGGTTGCGCGGCGATAGCCGTCCAGCGGCTTTTTGACAGCGGATATGGCCTGATTGAAAGCGGCCAGGAGCGTTTCGTCAATGCGTACCTCGCGCGCGTCGGTGCGGGTATTCTGATAGGTGACAAAGACGTCCAGATGTCCGCGCCTCAGATTGCTCTGATTGATGCGCGTCCTGAGTGCGTCCTCCAAAAAAGCAAGATTCTTGGGGAGCCGGAAGGAAATATCCAGAAAACGATGGTTTACGGCCTTCAATTCGAGGGTTATCTCGCGTCCATCGCGGCATACGCGATGCCTTCCGTAACCAGTCATGCTCTGCATGGTACCGCTCGCCTCCTTCTGATATACGGTACCTTTCATTATAACATCAGTATCGTCAAAAAACAAGCTTTCCAACGGTTTTCAGGATAGAAGCCGTTATCTTTTGTAATCTGCAGGAAAGTGTGATATACTATTCCACAACCAAATCAATCCATCCACGCAAAGGAGTTTTTTGATATGAGCCGACTGGGAGATTTGCTGCGCACGGAACGCCTGCGCAGAAAGATGACGCTCAAGCAAGTTGCCAAGCTTGGCGGCGTGAGCGAAGGATATCTGAAGGATGTGGAAGAGGGAAAGCGCATTATCGCTGATGATCAGGCGCGCCGCATTCTCAAAAAGATGGGTCTGACTGAGCACAACGAAGTGGGGTTCTCACTGGATGATATCGCTGCAACGGTTGATCTGGAAACCGTAAAGCCCAAGACCGTGGTATCCAAGCCCGCTCAGCCTGCCCGCAAGGCGGAAAGCGAAGCAGTGTATCAGAGCAAGGATGATGCGCCTGTGTCCGGCAGCATCTGGCTGGATGCGCTCACCAGCGTACTCAAGCGTGTGCCTGTATACAACGCCGTGCTGAAGGAAATCGACCACCGCCTGCTGCCCATCCTCGACGGCCGCATTGAAGGCGCGGCGCCGGATAAGGTTTTCTATCTTTCTGCGCCCGATGACAGCATGCGCGGCTTCCGGATCCTGCGCGAGGACGTCTGCCTGATCGTGCCTTCCAACAGCCCTATTGATGGCGCTGTGATGCTGGTGGAATATAATCAGCATCGCTTCCTACGCAAGATCAAGAAGCTCGATGCTATGCATGTGCTTTTGCAGAGCTATGACCGGGAATACAATGCTGAAACCGTTGCGCTGCCTGATATCAACTTCATCGGCCGTGTATCTCGTGTTGAATTCACCCTTTAATGCTTTCCATTTTGTCCCGTATCGTCCTTGTTTTGGATGATACGGGATTTTTCATTGTTTTCACTTGCTTTTATAAAAGGCTTATTCTAAAATATACAGGCAAATCCACAATCTATGGAGGCTCAATGATGAAGGTACGGTTTACCAAAGAAACGTTTATGGAATACGTGATGCTTACCGCAGGCACGCTTTTGATTGCGGTCGGCGTATACTTCTTCAAATTCCCCAATCATTTCTCTACCGGCGGCGTCAGCGGCCTTGCCATCATTCTGGGCCATTATATGCCTTCTACGCCTGGTGCAATTATGTTTATCATCAATCAGGCGCTTCTTTTGCTGGGTTTTGTCATTCTGGGCAAGTCTTTTGGCGTGCGCACGGCATATACCAGTCTGGTGCTTTCCGGCGCAACGTGGGCGCTGGAATACATCTGTCCGCTGACGCAGCCCATGACCACCCAGCCGCTTCTGGAGCTGGTTTTTGCCGTGGCTCTGCCTGCCATCGGCAGTGCAATCCTGTTTAACATGCAGGCATCCAGCGGCGGCACGGACATCGTTGCCATGATTCTGCGCAAGTACACCAACCTGAATATCGGCAATGCGCTTCTGTTTGTTGATTTTTCCATTACGGTTGCGGCGTGCTTTGCTTTCGGCATGGAAACAGGCCTTTTCAGTGTGCTTGGCTTGATGCTTAAGTCTGTGATTGTTGACATGGTGCTGGAAAACATCAAGGTGCACAAGGCGTTCCAAATCATCACATCCAAGCCGGAAGAGATGATCGAGTTTATCACGGACGAACTCAAGCGCGGTGCAACCAAGATTGACGGCGAAGGAGCATTCACGCATGAGGACAAAACGGTTATTCTCACCGTTGTCAACCGTTATCAGGCGGTGCGTCTGCGCCAGTTCGCACGCAGCGTGGATCAGCATTGCTTTATTCTGATTACCAATACCACGGAGATCATCGGCAAAGGGTTCCGCGGTGCGATTTGATCAAAACCACACAGCAAAGAGCCCGCACTGCACGGGCTCTTTGCATAGGAGAATGCTGGATGAAACTGAAAGTACTGCCTTTTGATTTTTCGGTATGCAAACTCCCGAAGGATGAAGCTTTTGCCTGTACGGAAGCCTTTTGCTTTCTTTCGCGTACGGATGAAGAGCTTTCATTGGTCTGTCCGACAAGGAGTGTTCCTGCACACACCGAAGCCCGTGAAGACGGCTGGAAGGCCTTTCGCATCGAGGGTGTCCTGGACTTCGGACTGGTGGGTATTTTAGCCCGTATTGCCTCGATTTTGGCTGAAAATGGCATACCTGTTTTTGCAGTATCAACTTACAATACGGATTACCTGTTTCTTAAGGAAATATACTTTGATGATGCGCTCTGGCTTTTGAGCAAAAACGGATACGAAATCAGCAAACCGGACTGAAGCACTGCTCCAGTCCGGTTCTTATATGAATTACTTGGCGTTCTTGACTTCCATCCACATCGCCTCGTAGACGGAGCGGAAGGCGTCTTCAATGTCGTTGAAGAATTCGCACTTAGCAACCACGTCATCTGCGGGATTCATCACGGGATTGGAGGTGTAGGCTTCGCCCATCAGCTCGATGGCGCCGGTGTTGGGGCTGGAGTAGCGGATGTAATCGCAGTTCATCTGAGCGATGTCGGGGCGGCAGAGGAAGTTGATGAAGATTTCGGCATTCTTCTTGTTGCGGGCATCCTTGGGAATGACCATGCCGTCAACCCAGACATTGGAGCCTTCCTGAGGAATGGCATAGGCCAGATCAGCATTGAGGTCGATGGCGTACTGCGCATCGCCGGACCACATCAGAGCCAGAGCGGCTTCACCGGCAACCATCTTATCCTTGGTTTCGTCCACCTGATAGGCTTTGACCACACCGGACTGCTTCTGCTCAATCAGCTTCTGCTTGGCGGTCATCAGCGCAGGAATATCGCGGGTGTTGAGAGAGTAGCCAAGGTACTTGAGCGTCACGCCCATAGAGTCGCGGATGGAGTCGAGCATGAACACGTTACCGGCATACTTGCTGTCCCACAGGATGGACCAGGATTCAACCGGCTCCTGCACCTTGGTGGTATTGTACAGAATGCCTACGGTACCCCACATATAGGGAACAGAGTACAGGTTTTCGGGATCATAAGCGGGGTTGAGCAGATTAGGCATTGTCTGATTGAAGTTGGGAACGTTGGCAAAATCGATTTCAGCCAGCAGACCCTTCGTGATCATGCGCTCGATGATATAGTCGGAAGGGAAGCACAGGTCGAATGCACCGGGATTGGCTTCCACCTGAACGATCATGTCCTCGTTGGTAGTGAAGTTCATGTAGTTGACCTTGATGCCGGTCTCGTTCTCAAACATTGTGATGACTTCGGGATCGATGTAATCTTCCCAGTTGAAAACGTTAACGACTTCTTCAGCCATGGCACAGGCGGGCAGCAGAGCAATCAGCAGGAGCACGCAGAGAAACTTTTTCATGGTAGGAGACCTCCTTGATGCGATATGTCAATCGCCGGATGTACCTGCCTCATCGGCGGCCTTGGCAGACGACTGCAGAAAGAAATCAGTTCGACTCGACGGTGCGGCGGTTGACAATGAGCAGCAGCACCAGCAGCGACACGAACATCAGCGCAGACAATGCGTTGAGCGAAGGCTCAATGCCTCTGCGCGCGGCGGAGTAAATCAGGGTGGACAGATTCTGCACCAGCGGAGAGGTGGTGAAGTAGCTGATGGTGAAGTCGTCCAGCGACAGGGTAAAGGCCAGCATTGCGCCCGTGATGATGCCGCCCTTGCACTCGGGAATGATGACGTGGGTGAGGGCATAGGTGGGAGTAGCGCCCAGATCCAGTGCTGCCTCGTATGTATGTTTGTTCATCTGTTTCAGCTTCGGCAATACTGACAATATCACATACGGCACGTCAAACGTGATGTGCGCAAGCAGCATTGTGAAGTATCCGCGCTCCACCTTGGTAAACAGGAACAGAAGCATCAGCGAGATACCGGTAACGATATCAGGCATGGTGTTGGGCAGATTGGTAAGGGTCATCATCAGCGCCTGAGGACGCTTTTTCATGCTGTAGATGCCGATAGCGGCCAGCGTGCCCAGAATGGTGGAAACAATCATGGCCAGAACGGCGATGGACAACGTAACGTACAGGGCATTGAGAATGCGCGTGTCCTGGAACAGTTCGATATACCAGCGGAAGGAGAAACCTTCCCACTTGGCGCGGCTCTTGCCGGCGTTGAAGGACTGAACAATCAGCACGATGATGGGCACATACAGGAATACCAGAATAATGCCCAGGTAGCACTGCTTAAAGAATTTTTTCATGCAATGCCGCCTCCTTCACCATTGGGATCCGCTTTGCGCAGGATGGACAGACTGATGAGAATCAGTACCATCATGATCAGAGACAACGCCGAGCCAACGTTCCAGTTGCCTTCGGTGAGGAACTTTGCTTCGATCAGGTCGCCGAACATCATGGTGTTGCCGCCGCCCAGCACGCGGGGAATGAAGAACGTGGTTACCGAAGGCATGAACACCATCGTAATACCGCTGATCACACCGGGAATGGACAGAGGCATGGTGACTTTGTAGAGCGTCTTCCAGCTGTTGCAGCCAAGATCGGCAGCCGCTTCACTCAGGCGGAAGTCCATTTTGCTCAGCACCGTATAGATGGGGAAGACCATGAAGGGCAGGAAGTTGTAGACCATACCCAGCAGCACCGCGCCGGAGTTGTACATCAGGCGAACGCCGTCAAAACCAAGCCAGCGAAGGAAGGTGTTGATCAGGCCGCTGTCCTCCAGAAGGCTCATCCACGCGATGGTGCGCAGCAGGAAGTTCATCCACATCGGAATGATGAACAGCACGACCAGCGTAGGACCAAGCTTCATGTTGCGGTCGGCCATGAACAGTGCGGCGGGATAGCCAAGCACCAGACAGATGACCGTACATTCGAACGCCATCCACAGAGAATAAACAAGGGTATCGACGTTCACAGTGCCGCGGGTAACGTATGCCAGACCGGCGTCACCCATGGCCTCCAGAATCACCTTGTTGGATTCGTAGTTGCTGTCCCAGAAATTGCGGAAGTTGTCCAGCGTGAAAGCGCCAGAGGAATCCGTAAAGGCATAGTAACCGATGAGAATCACCGGAACCACGGTAAAGATGACCATCCACAGCGCGTATGGAGAGGCAAAGAGGCTGCGCTTCACGCCCTGATTGCGCCGGATGGATACGACGATCATGGCGATGAAGCAGACAAGACCCGCTCCCATCAGCGCCCAGCCCCACCAGGGCAGCGTCATTTTAAGCATCGACGGTTGCCTCCTTGACCATGGGCTTCATGATGTGAATGTTGTAGGGAACGATGCTGATGCCCACGCGGGACCCCTGAGGCTGCATCACGGTGGAATGAACCTTGAAGGTGGTTTCGCCGGCGTCAATCATCATTTCATAATGAACACCCTTGAACAGAACGCTCTTGACGATGCCGCTGATCTGGCCGATGTCTTCGCCCACCAGCATGATATCCTCAGGACGAACCACGACGTCCACAGGAGCATCCTCGCCGAAGCCGGAGTCGACGCAGGGGAAATCGTAGCCGGCAAAATGGACGAGCTCGTCGCGGATCATCGTGCCGCGCAGGATGTTGCTTTCGCCGATGAAATCGGCCACAAAAGCATTGGCCGGTTCGTCGTAAATGCGCTTGGGATCGCCGATTTGCAGGATTTCGCCGTCGCGCATGACGACCACTGTGTCGCTCATGGTGAGGGCTTCTTCCTGATCGTGGGTAACGTAGATGAAGGTGATGCCAAGGCGCTGCTGCATGCTCTTGAGTTCCAGCTGCATTTCCTTGCGCAGCTTCAGGTCAAGTGCGCCAAGAGGCTCATCCAGCAGGAGCACTTCAGGCTCATTGACCAGCGCGCGGGCAATGGCAATACGCTGCTGCTGACCGCCGGAAAGCTGATCCACCTTGCGCTTGCCGTAGCCCTTGAGGTTGACCAGATCCAGCATGCGTTCTACGCGGGTTTTGATTTCACTGCGCGGAACCTTGGCGATTTTCAGGCCGAATGCAATGTTGTCCTCTACATTAAGATGAGGGAAGAGGGCATACTTCTGGAATACGGTGTTTACGCGGCGTTTGTAGGGAGGCAGAGAGGTGATGTCCTTGCCTTCAAAATAGACGGTGCCCTCGCTGGGATATTCAAAGCCGCCGATGATGCGAAGCGTGGTGGTCTTTCCGCAGCCGCTGGGGCCAAGAAGCGTAACGAATTCCTTCTTGCGGACGTAAAGATTGATATTCTTCAGTACGGCTGTACCGTCAAATTCCTTGGAGATATTTTTCAGGTCGATCAGATGTTCCTGCTCCATCATGATAAAGCTCTCCTTTTGGTATGGAAAATACTTAAAAACTTGGCGGCGTGGAGACCCACAGAACTGCTGCAGGCTTTGTGCCGGGATTTTCGATGGAATGGGTTACAGAGGGATGTAGACAGAAGCTATCGCCCTTGCGCACGGTATAGCGGCGTTTGCCTGCCAGAAGGACGATCTGGCCTTTGAGGACATAGCCGAACTCCTCGCCTTCATGCGGAGGAAGCAGCTGACTGGTTCCGCCGGGCTGAAGCTCCAGCAAGATCGGCTCCATGCTGTTTTTCTGGGCGTCGGGCACAAGCCAGGTGATTTTGCGGCCGGCTTCTTCGTCTTCCTTTTCAAACATGTCCTGAGGTGCGAAAACAACCTTTTCGGAGCTGTTGTCGCTGAAGAAACTCTGCAGCGTAACGCCAAGACATTCCAGCATGTCTTTAAGGGTTGCAATGGATGGGGAAGCCAGTTCTCTTTCCACCTGGGAAATAAAACCCTTGCTCAGTTCACATCGGTCCGCAAGCTCTTCCTGCGTCAATCCGCGCTGAATTCGAAGCTCGCGAAGCTTCTCGCCAATCTCCATTCAGACACCTCCCTGACCGGATTTCCGAAGACTTGTTTCAAATCTGAAGTTTAGAAATAGTAAACTTCAAATCAGATGTTATTAAATCATAAAGCTATGTCACTGTCAATATCGTTTATAGCAAAATCAGATATTTATTTTATGTTTTGAGCGCAAAAAAAGGTGAATTTCAGCAGGATGAATCAAATCAAAAACGATATCAAAAAAAGTTGAAAAAACTTCAAAAAAGTTTGCGAAAACGCTTGCATTTTCATTGACACCCTGTTAAAATACATTACTGGCACATCCTTGCGCTGCACAGGATGCAGCGCCATAAGTCCAAGAGGAGGTGAATGGAATGAATAGGTATGAACTGACCTACATCATCGACACCGCGTTGGAGGAGACCGCTCGCAAGGAGCTGATCGAGAAGTTCTCCAACCTGATCACTGCCAACGGCGGTGAGGTCGAGAAGGTGGACGAGACCTGGGGCAAGCGTCGTCTGGCTTACGCCATCAACGACAAGCTGGAAGGCTACTACGTGCTGGTAACCATGAAGGCTCCCGCTGAACTGCCCCGCGAGATCGAGCGTACCATGGGTATTAACGAAAATATCCTGCGTTGCCTGATCATCAAGCTCGAGGAGAAGAAGCACAGCGTCAAGCCGCGTCCCGTGCGCGTTGCTGCTCCTGTGGCTGCTCCCGCTGAGGAAACCGCCGAAGTTGCTGAAACCCCCGCTGAGTAAGGATGGTGTAATCAATGAATAAGTTGACCATCATCGGAAACCTTACCCGGGATCCTGAACTGCGCACCACTTCCACTGGTCTGAACGTCTGCACGTTCACTGTGGCTGTGAATCGCCGCCGTTCTTCTCAGAACTCCAACCAGCCTGAAGCGGATTTCTTCCGTGTGACCGCCTGGCGTCAGCTGGGTGAAAACTGCCAGCGCTATCTGGCCAAAGGCCGCAAGGTTTGCGTAATGGGTCCTGTGTCTGTCAGCAGCTATACTGCTAACGACGGTTCCACCCGTTTTTCGCTGGAAGTTACCGCTGAGGACGTTGAGTTCCTTTCCTCTCGCAGCGATGATGCTGCCGGCTATGCGCCTGCAGCTCCTGTACAGCCCTCTGCTCCTGCTATGGAGAAGGGTTTCCAGGAAGTCGACGATGAGGATCTTCCCTTCTAAAATAAGCAGTCATTTGAAGACTGTGTCCTGAATAACCCAAAGGAGGTTAAGCCCATGTCTGAGGATCGTGGTGAAAGAAGGCCTCGTCCCCGTGGTCGCAAGCCCCGCCGCAAGGTGTGCAGCTTCTGCGTGGACAAGATCGAATACATCGACTACAAAGATGTGAACCGCCTTCGCCGCTTTGTGAACGAGCGTGGCAAGATCATGCCCCGTCGTATGAGCGGCAACTGCGCCAAGCATCAGCGTCAGCTCTCCGAGGCCATCAAGCGCGCCCGTGCCATCGCCCTGATGCCCTACTCTGTGGAGTAAGCTAAATAACGATGTTTTTAAGGAGCATCCGAGAAATCGGATGCTCCTTTTGCGTATTTACCTGGCACGGCGCTGGCGAAGAACCAGAGCACAGATCACCAAAGCAGCACAGGCAGACGCCAGCCAGATCCAGGGCAGAGGTGCAAAGCCGGCCTTGGCAAGGATCTTTCCGAATACATAGGTGCTGATAGCGGCTCCTGCATAGGAGAAGAAGTCGAACACACCGATAATGGAAGCGACCATGTTGCGGCTGGTGTACTGCATGGGGATGAAACTCATGAGCAGGGTATTGTTGGCATAGCACAGTCCGGACACCAAAGCGATCAGACCAACGATGAGCAAACCGTGACTGCTCATCATCAATCCACCGCAAAGCAGGCAGATGCCTCCAAAGACGAATACGATGACGAGGAAGGGATTGCTTTCTTTGCCTCCAAGCAGCGCACGGGAGGCGATGATTCCGATGAGGTTTGCTACAGGAAGGACACAGGCCAGCAGGAAGGGAGAGATTGAACCGGTGCCTGTAAGCTGGATTACCAGAAGAGGGGTCCAGTAGGCAGCACCTTCTTTGATCAGACCGTGGAAGAAGCAGACGATCAGCATCCAGTGCAGGTTTTCTTCACATAGAAAGCGGAAGGTTTCAAAAATGGTAGAATTGTTCTTTTTTTCTTCGGTCAGCTCAAAGGAGTAATGACGGGACAGAATCAGCCATGCACCGATCATCACAAGGCTGACAACCGCAGGAACAAGGAAGTACCACTTTGAGGAAGCGCCTGCAAGCAGCTGACCCAGCAGGCCCCAGCTGACAAGATAGGCGACCGGCATGGCCAAAGAGATGCCCATCGAAATGGTGGCGCGTTTTTCAGGTACCGTATTCTGCGCAAGTCCGCGAATGATTGTGCTCCAGAACATCGACTGGAAAATGCCGTTGATGCCCCAGAGAATCATCATCAGCGCAAATTGGTGTACAAAGGCCATGCCAAGATTGCACATCAGCGTTCCGGTCAGCGCAAGAAGAAGGTAGCGGTTAGCGCGGACACGATCGCCGATATAGCCGTTTACAAGCTGTCCGCAGGCGTATACGCCGTAAAAAACTGCGCCGATTAATCCCAGATGCGATGCGGAGAATCCGGTTTCCGTACTGATGGTATTCATGGCAGAGGAGAAATTCACTCTGCAGAGATAGGCCGTCAGATAGGTTGCCCAGCAGCAAAGAAAAAGCCAGTTGACAGCACTGTGTTTTTTCACAGCAATGTCCTCCTTTGTACATCATAAGTATGTACATTATATATCAAAGCGCAATGAAAAGAAAGAAAAAGCAGCCTTTCGGCTGCAAAAAGGTTAAAGAGTGGATGCCATAACGGCCTTGATGGTATGCATGCGGTTTTCAGCCTCGTCGAAGACGATGGATTGCTTGCTCTGAAAAACTTCATCCGTAACTTCCATGCAGTCAAGACCAAATTTGGCATGAATCTGCTGACCGATGCCCGTCTCCAGATCGTGGAACGCAGGCAGACAGTGCATGAACCGGCACTGGGGTCCGGCGGCTTCCATCAGCTTGGCATTGACCTGATAGGGAAGCAAATCGCGGATACGTTCTTCCCATACGTTGTCGGGTTCGCCCATGGAAACCCAAACGTCCGTGTAGATGACATCGGCATTGGCAACAGCCTTCAGAGGATCAGTTTCAAAGGAGAGAACAGCGCCTGTTTCGGCAGCAATCTGCTGGCACTTTGCAACCAGTTCAGCATTGGGGAAGTATTTCTCAGGCGCACAGGCCACAAACTGCATGCCCATTTTCGCACAGCCGATCATCAGGGAATTGCCCATGTTGTAGCGGGCGTCGCCCATGTAAACCAGCTTGCGGCCTTTGAGATCCTTGCCGAAATGCTCCTGAATGGTCAGAAGGTCGGCCAGAATCTGCGTGGGATGATACTCGTTGGTCAGGCCGTTCCATACAGGCACGCCGGCATACTTTGCCAGTGCTTCCACGCGTTCCTGGCCAAAACCGCGATACTCGATGCCGTCAAACATGCGTCCAAGCACCTGAGCAGTATCGGCGATGCTTTCCTTCTTTCCGATCTGGGAGGCAGAAGGATCGAGATATACAGCGTGCATACCAAGATCAGCCGCGGCCACTTCGAAGGCGCAGCGGGTGCGGGTGCTTGTTTTTTCAAAGATCAGAGCGACATTTCTGCCTTCGCACAGACGATGGGGAATGCGTGCCTTCTTTTTTGCTTTCAGTTCGGCGGAAAAATCCAGAAGGCCGCTGATTTCTTCGGGGCTAAAATCCAGCAAAGTCAAAAAATGACGGTTTTTCAGATCCATGGGTAGGCCTCCTCGATAGTGTGAATAAAAATTCGCTCGACTTGTATATTATACACAGGTTGCAAAGAAAATCAACCCTGCTCAAAAGGTTTTCCTCTTGAATATGCTGCGGGGTGACGATATAATATCAGTAATGATTCCAAAACATTGGAGATGAACACAGATGAATGACTGGAAGCTGAATGCGTTTGCTGACGAGGCAAGCAGCATGATTGATCAGCAGATCAAAGCGCTGAAAAGAAATGGTCTTCAGGGCCTTGAAATCCGTTCTGTAGACGGAGAGAGCATCTCTTCGATTTCCTTTGAAAAAGCCAGAGAAGTCCGCAAAAAGATGGACGATGCTGGTTTGTCGGTATGGTCGCTTGGATCGCCGATTGGCAAGATCGGCATTGAGGATCCTTTCGAGCCGCATCTGGAGCTTTTGAAGCATACCATCGACCTGGCTCACGAACTGGGCTCGCAGCGAATCCGCATGTTCTCTTTTTATATTCCGCAGGGTGCAAGGCCTGAGGACTACCGTAGTGCGGTGATGGATCGCATGGGGAAGATGCTTGATGCTGCGCAGGACACCGACGTGATGCTCTGTCATGAAAATGAAAAAGGCATTTATGGAGATATTGCTGTGCGCTGCAAGGATCTGCACGAAACCTTCAGCGAACTGCGCGGCATCTTTGACCCTGCCAACTTCATTCAGAGCGGCCAGGAAACGTGGTCGGCATGGGAAATGCTTAAGGATCATGTCGATTACCTGCATATCAAGGACGCGCTTGCAGACGGCAGCGTAGTTCCTGCAGGCAAGGGCATCGGGCGTGTGGCGGAAATCGTAAAGGAATATGAAGGACGCGGAGGCCGCAGTCTGACCATTGAACCGCATCTCAAGGTTTTTGACGGACTGAAGGCGCTGGAGCGCGAAGGCGAAACCAGTCAGCTTGGCCGCTATGTATACGAAACCAATGATCAGGCATTCGATGCCGCATGCGAAGCGCTCAAGGCGCTTTTGTAAGAGGAGGAAGAATCATGGAAGTTGGCGCTCAGCTCTATACTGTCCGGGATTATTGCAAAACGCTGGATGATTTTGCACTGACGCTTCGTAAAGTGGCTGATATTGGTTATCGTACCGTACAGGTATCCGGTACCTGTGTCTATGAGGCGGATTGGCTCAAAAAGGAACTCGACCGAAACGATCTGCGCTGTGTCATCACACACATTCCCGCTGATAAGCTCCAGAACGAAACCGCCCAGGTGATTGCAGATCACCACACCTTTGAATGTGATCATATCGGTCTTGGCTGGTATGGCTTTGCAGATCAGTCCTATGAGGATTTCATCAAAACCTATCTGCCGGTCGCAAAACAGATCCGCGAAGGCGGAAAGTACTTTATGTATCACAACCACGATCAGGAATTCATCCGCCTTGGCGATAAGATTGTGATGGAGAAGCTCATGGAGGATATTCCCGCCGATATCATGGGCTTTACGCTGGATACCTTCTGGGTTCAGGCGGGCGGCGGAGATCCTGCGCAGTGGCTGGAAAAACTGGCCGGACGCATTCCCTGCATCCATCTCAAGGACTTCTCCTATGGCCGCAAAATGGCGGTTGTAGGCGAGGGAAATATCAATTTTGATCGTGTTTTCGAAAAAGCTGAAGCAGGCGGAACGAAGTACATGCTGGTTGAGCAGGATGACTGCAACGGCGAGGATCCCTTTGAGTGCCTGCGCCGCAGCTATCTGTATCTGAAGGCGAACGGTTTCCAGTAAGGAGGAGTAACCGATGGAAAAGAAAATCCGGCTTGGCATCATCGGCGTAGGCAACATGGGTTCCGGTCATGCCAGTAATGTAATCAATGGAAAATGCTCCGATTTTGAACTGACTGCTCTTTGTGATCACAATCCTGATCGCCTTGCATGGTGTCGCGAAAATTACCCCAGTGTCAGCCATTTCTTTGAAAATGCTGAAGAAATGCTTGATAGCGGCAAAATCGATGCCTGCCTTGTTGCAGTTCCGCATTACGACCACGCCCGCTATGCCATGGAGTGCATGAAGCGTTCGATCCATGTGATGGTTGAAAAGCCTGCCGACGTGTATACCCTGCAGGCCCGCAAAATGAACGAGGAAGCTGACAGGCATCCTGAAGTTGTCTTCGGTATGATGTTCAATCAGCGCACCAACTGCCTCTACCGCAAGATGCGCGAACTGGTGCAGTCTGGCGAATACGGAAAGATCCGTCGTACCAACTGGATCATTACCGACTGGTACCGTCCGCAGGCCTATTATGATTCCGGCGACTGGCGCGCAACGTGGTCGGGCGAAGGCGGCGGCGTGCTGCTCAATCAGTGCCCACACCAGCTGGATTTGTGGCAGTGGATCTGTGGCATGCCCAAGAAAGTTTATGCGCACATGCATTTTGGCCTGTGGCATGACATCGAGGTTGAAGACGACGTAACCACTTACGTGGAATACGAAAACGGTGCGACCGGCGTCTTCGTAACCACGACAGGCGATGCTCACGGCACCAATCGCTTTGAAATTCAGATGGATCGCGCCCGTCTGATTGTTGAGAAAGGTCAGCTTTCTCTGCTTGAATTTGATGAAACCGAGCAGGCCTTCTCCAGTCATAACAAAACGCCTTTTGCTACCGTTGGATGCCGCGAGGTTCCGGTGGAACTGGACGGCCTCAATGAACAGCACATTGGCGTGCTGAATGCATGGGCGGATGCAATTCTTCGCGGAGGCAGCCTTGTAGCAGACGGACGCGAGGGTATCAACGGATTGATGCTTTCCAATGCCATGCATCTTTCTGCATTCCTCGGACGTGAGGTTGAACTGCCGGTTGACGAAGAGCTCTATCGGGAAGAACTGATGAAGCGCGTCGCTGTTTCCAGACGCAAAACCGCTGGCCAGACCGTGTTTGCCGATACCAGCGACACCTATGGCGGAACCAAGTAAAACGTTTCTCAAACGGCCTCCGTTGGCAAATTCGGAGGCCGTTTGACTGTTTTGCGGCATTGTTGCGTTGTGGGAAACATGATATACTGTGTAAACCAAATGGACGGAGGCTTGCTGCGCAATGGGAAAGAGACTTGTGGTGGCGGAAAAACCATCTGTGGCACGCGATATTGCGCGTGTACTGGGTGCTTCCCAGCGCGGCGAGGGCTATCTGTACAGCGACAGTGACGTCATTACCTGGGCGATTGGCCATCTTGTCACACTCAAGGAACCGGAGGAGCTGGACGAGCGTTTCAAACGTTGGAATGCTAACGATCTTCCCATTCTGCCGGAGCAGATGGAACTGAAAATCCTGCCGAAAACCAGGAGTCAGTACAATGTCATCAAAAAGCTGATGAACAGCAAGGAAATCGACTCAATTGTTTGCGCGACTGACTCAGGACGGGAAGGCGAGCTGATTTTCCGTTACATCTATCAGATGGCAGGATGCAAAAAGCCATTCGAGCGCCTGTGGATTTCCTCCATGACGGACGAGGCCATCCGCGGCGGTTTTGCTGCTTTGAGGCCCGGAAACGATTATGATGCGCTTTATGAGAGCGCTCGCTGCCGATCTGAGGCGGACTGGCTGGTGGGGATGAATGCAAGCCGTGCGTTTACGCTCAGGTACGATGTACTGCTGTCCGTCGGACGTGTTCAGACGCCGACACTTCAGATGCTGGTTAAAAGACGCAAGGAAATCGATGCTTTTATTGCCGAACCCTTCTATACCGTTCAGGCGGATTTTGGGGATTATCAGGGAACGTGGTTTGATCCTGAGCATGATAACGATAAGCGAATCCGTACTGAGGAACAGGCGCAGGCGATCATCCAGAAAGTCAAAGGACAGAAAGCTGCGGTTCAAAGCGTTAAAACCGAGGAGAAGCGAGAGCTTGCACCGCAGCTGTATGATTTGACCACCTTGCAGCGCGAGGCCAGCAGCATGTTGGGCTTTACGGCAGACAAAACGCTCAAAACGGCACAGAGCCTCTATGAAAAGCATAAGCTGATCACCTATCCGCGCACGGACAGCAGGTATCTTTCACATGATATGGGTGCTTCCGTTAAGAAAGCGCTGTATTCACTGCCAGAACCATATGCTCAGCTTGCACAGCCAGTACTGGCTAAACCCATTTCTCAGCCAAAACGTATTTTTGACGATGCAAAGCTTACAGATCATCATGCCATCATTCCTACAGGACGCAAATTCAATCCTGCTTCGGTCACGGAGGATGAAAAGAAACTGTTTGATCTGATTGCCAGAAGGCTGATTGCGGCTTTCTATCCGCCCTATGTCTACAACGCAACCAGAGTAATTACCGGATGCCTTGGTGAAGTATTTCAGTCAAACGGCACGGTTGTTGTTGACGAGGGTTTTAAGGCGGTTTATCGCGATTTGCAGCCCCGGAAAAAGGCCAAAGAGGATTCTGATGCAGTACCGCTTCCGCCTTTACAGGAGGACGACGAACGTGTTGTAAAGCGTGCTCTGATGAAAAAGGATCAGACCAAGCCGCCGAAAGAACATACGGACGCTTCGCTTCTCAGCGAGATGGAGCATGCCGGACGACGGATCGAAGATGAAGAACTCCGTGAACAGATGAAAGGCTGTTCCCTTGGTACGCCAGCCACACGCGCGGCAATCATCGAGCGTTTGATCTCAGTCGGTTACGCCAGGCGTAAGGGACGGCAGATCATGGCAACCGAAAAGGGCGTCAGATTGATTGATGCCGTCCCTCCTGAAATTGCCTCGCCTGAAACCACCGGTCGATGGGAACAGGCGCTGGAACGCATTGCGCGTGGCGAAGGCGGGGGAGAACGTTTTCTGGAAGGCATCCGCAGACTTGCGGCTTTTCTGACGAAATATGCAGGAGAATCTGCGCCGGAGGTCGCTTTCGAGCGCGAGGAACGCCGGGCAAAAGGACGGAAGGCATCTGGTACTAAGAGTATCGGACTTGTCTGCCCTATATGCGGCAAAGGTCAGATAACGGAAAATACGAAAGCGTTCGGCTGCTCACGCTGGCAGGAAGGGTGCAAGTTTACCATCTGGAAAGATGGCGTATCCAAAGTGGGAGGCCCTGTGATGGATGCCAAACTTGTCAAGGCGCTTCTTTCTGCTGAAAACGGAGATCTGCGTGGATCCACAGGAGTGCTGCACTTCCATGATGGGTATGTCAGCTTTACGCCGAAAAAAACAGAATAAGGTTTTTGTTGACGGGTGGAAGAGGCTGAGTTATAATAAATTTACTTATCTTGGAAAATGAAAAAAGGAGGAGTATTGGATGAATACAAATATGATGATGATGGAAATGGAACGATTCCTTGAAAGCATGGGGCCAGCGTTGATTGTTGTCGGACTGGCCATTTCCGGCTTGTTTATGTCAGCGGGTATTCTTGATATTGCGATTCGCTGGTGCATCTTCAAGAAGGCTGGTGAAAAGGGCTGGAAGGCTATTATTCCTTTTTACGGTGATTATACATATTATAAAATTGCGTGGAGTGGCCGTATTTACATTACTCTCCTTCTGAGCACAATCGGCGCTTCGATTCTTGCAGCGCTTTTGGCTGCGCTGGAAAACGAGGCAGCTGCTTCGTTGATCTCTCTCATTTTCATGGCTGTAGGAGGAGCTTATTCCATTACCGGCATGGTCATTCATTTCAAGATTTCCCGCGCCTTTGGACGCCCTGACTATTTTGCCATTGGTCTCTACTTCTTTAATAGAATTTTCTTGGCAGTGCTGGCTTTTGGTGATGCTGAATATGTTGGACATAAGGCTCAGAAGCTTCAGAAGGAAGTACGCGAGTCTCGTCCTGCAGCCCGTCCTACTCTTCCTCCTGCTCGTCCTGCTGAACCCCGTCAGCCAATGTATTCTGAGCAGAAGCCGGTGTCTTACGCTCCTGCCCAGCAGCCGACGGATTACGCCTATCAGTCCCGTGCACAGTATCAGCCTGCGTCCCAGCAGCGTCCTGTGCGCCGCGCTGCACGGAATATCGACAATCAGCAGTAAAAGCTGCTGCAGAAAAAAAGCCGGTTATGTAACCGGCTTTTTTCATGCGATTGGCCTTGATCAGAATTTATGATATAATGTCACTGTTACTGAATGCATAATTCCGAGGTGTTCGATTTGGAACGGATTCTTTCTTTGATTCAGGCGCATGACGTAATTGTTCTTCATAGGCATACCAATCCTGATGGAGATGCGCTTGGCAGTCAGACAGGGCTCAAACAGATCATTCTGGAGAACTTCACTGGTAAAAAAGTGTACATGACGGGCGATGCTGCCGGGCGTTATTCGTTTATGGCAGACAGTGTGATGGACGAGGTTCCGGACACGGTCTTTCCGGAAGCTCTCTGCATTATTCTGGATACCTCTGCGCCTCATCTGATCAGTGATGAGCGCTACCAGCAGGCAAAGGCGCTTTGCAGGATTGATCATCATCTTTTCTGCGGGCAGATTGCACCCGCAGAGGTTACGGATAGCTCCTTTGAAAGCTGCTGCGGACTGATTACTTGGCTGTGCATGCAGAATAATCTGCGGATCAATCAGGCTGCCGCTGCTGCGCTGTATACTGGTATGGTGACGGATTCCGGACGTTTTCGCTACGACTCCACCAACGCAAGAACCATGCGCTGTGCAGCGCATTTGCTGGAGGTTGGCGTTGACACTAATACTATTTTCCGTCAGCTCTATGCGAGCGATCTGAAACAGCTTCAGCTTAAGGCGCAATACACACTCAAGATTCAGTTTACGCCCAAACATGTGGCCTATATCTATACCACACGCGAAGAACTGGAAGCAACCGGAGCCGATGAATTCACGATTTCCCGGGGGATGGTCGGCGTCATGAGCGATATTCAGGGCGTTGATATCTGGGCCAATTTCACCGAAACAGAACGCGGTGTGCTTTGCGAACTTCGTTCCAGCGTATATAACATCAATCCGATTGCCGTGAAGTACGGCGGCGGCGGACACGCCAAAGCCAGCGGAGCAACGCTTAAGGATCGCAAAATGGTTACGGCCATGCTTTGCGATCTCGATGCGATCACGGAGGAAAACCAATGAGCATACTTCAAAGTATTTATGACCATATTCGGGACGCAGACTGCATCATGCTGTTCCGCCACATCCGGGTTGATGGTGACTGTGTTGGCGCAACCAAGGGGCTCAAGGAGATTATCCGTCAGACTTGGCCTGAAAAACAGGTATACCTGATCGATGATGAACACAGCGATTATCTGGCCTTCCTTGGGCCGGACGATGATCCGGCAGCAGACGAGGTATATGCAAATGCACTTGGCATCGTTATCGACGTCGGGAATCATGAACGTATTTCCAACCAGAAATATCGTCTGTGCAGGAAGATCATCAAGATTGACCATCATATCGAACGCGATCCTTACGGAGATATCAACTGGGTCGAAGAAGATCGTTCTTCTGCATGCGAAATGATTGCTGCGTTCTATGATGCTTTCCGGGACAAGCTGCGTCTCAACGTGCGTGCAGCCGAGTGTATCTATACCGGCATGGTCACGGACTCCGGACGGTTTATGTATGAAGGAGTAACTGGAGAAACCATGCGCCTGGCAGGGCTAATGCTTGATCAGGGCATTGATACCGAAACGCTGTATTCCTATCTGTATTTGCGCAGTTTTGATGAGCTAAAATTCAAGGCGCAGATCTACGAAAGCATGCAGCTTACACCCGGAGGCGTTGCATGGATCCATGTGACCAAAGAGATCCAGAAAAAGTTTGGATTGACCTTCGAAACTGCCTGTACGTCCATTTCAAGCTTAAGCGATATCCGCGGCGTGCTATGCTGGCTGGCGTTCATCGACGCCGAAGAAGGAGAAATCCGCGTGCGTCTGCGGTCACGTTTTGCATCTATCAACCAGATTGCTGAAAAGTATCATGGCGGAGGGCATGCCTGTGCAAGCGGTGCAACGGTATATTCCATCGAGGAAATGCACGCCTTGATTCATGACGCTGACGAGCATATCCGCAACTACAAAGAAACACATGAGGGCTGGCTATGAAGATTTGCATTACCAATGACGATGGTATCCACGGCGAGGGCTTACTGGTGCTCGCCAACTGGGCAAAAAAGATCGGCGATGTGACCATCTTTGCACCCAAAACCCAGCAAAGCGGCAAAGCGCACAGCATTGAATTGCACGAAGCATATGAAGTGCAGCAGGTGGAGCATCCGTCCGGCGTTCGTGCATATACGGTTGATTCTACTCCTGCAGATTGCGTGCGCGTCGCTCTCCTTGCCATGAACGAACCGTTTGATCTTGTGCTTTCCGGCGTTAACTGCGGTTACAACCTCGGACGTGAAATCATTTACTCAGGCACCGTCGGTGCTGCGCTGGAAGCATCCGTTCATGGTCTGAAGGGAATTGCGATTTCGACCGGCTTTGATACCTTTGCCGGAGCAGAAGCGTATCTGGATACCGCTTGGGCGTTTGTTCAGCAGCATGATCTGCTCGATCAGACTAATGTATGGAATATCAACATTCCGGAAGAACCGACCGGCGATGTTCGCCTGACGCATCAGGGCGGGCGATACTTCTCCGATGATTTTGCGTGGAAGGGTAATCTGATCTGTGCGAAGGGTAAGTGCGTGTGGAAACCGTCCGAGGATGAACGGCTTGACACAAATGCTGTACTTTTGCATAGAAGCATTTCCGTCACACCGATTATCACCGATCGCACTGACTGGAATACGCTGAATCGCTTGCTGAAATAATCTCATTTACACAAAAAACCTCCGTATGACCTTGGTCATACGGAGGTTTTTCATCATGGATGAATTACTTCACCACGGCGTCAAGGGTGCAGCCCTTGTCGAATTCGATGGTGCCCTTGTAATTCTTGATGGTGCCAGTGACGGTGATGGTGTCGCCCACGGCCAGATCCTGAGCGCCTTCGCCGCTGAGGCGGTAGCACTGGATCTTGTTGTCTTCCATGCCGGCCACGACGATGGTCACGGTGATGTTCTTGTACTCATCGCTCCAGGCGGTGTCGATGGAGGAGATCACACCAGTCAGGGTCTTGGCAGAGGTCATGGCCAGACCATCTTCCAGCGTGTAAGCGCTCAGCACGGTGCGAACCATTTCGGCGGCATCGTAGGAGATCAGCTGGCAGCCCTTATCGAACTCGATGGTACCCTTGTAGTTCTTGATGGTGCCGTACACGGCGATCTTATCGCCGATGGCCAGCTTGTCAGTGCCTTCGCCGCTCAAACGATAGCACATGATGGGCTGCTCGGTCTTGCCGTCGCACACGATGGTCACGGTGATGTTCTTATACTCGTCGCTCCAAGGAGTATCGATAGCAACGATTTCGCCAGCCAGAGCGGTGGGGGCAGTCATGGCAACGCCGTCTTCCAGCTTGTAAGCGGCATCCAGCACGCCCTGCTGAGAAACGATCTCGCCGAAGCCAACCAGCACGCAGCCCTTGTCGAACTCGATGGTGCCCTTGTAGTTCTTCAGAATGCCTTCAACGGTGATCTTGTCGCCAACAGCCAGCTTGTCAGCGCCTTCGCCGCTCAGACGATAGCACTGGATGGGCTGCTCGGCCAGTTCGCCGATCTGGATGTCAACGGTGATGTTCTTGTACTCGTCGCTCCAGGGAGTGGGGATGCCGATAACAGTGCCGTAGAGGCGCTGGGCTTCTTCCATGGCCACGCCGTCTTCGAGGGTGTAGGCAGCGGCAACGATTTCCTCGTAGCTCAGACCTTCGAGGATCAGAGCGGCAGGAACCTTGTGCTTGAAGGACAGAGATACGCTCTCGCCGGCCTCATTCTTCATGGTGGCAGTCAGAACGTAGTTGACTTCTTCGGGATTCTGCTCGTCCACGTCGATGGTGGTGAGATCGCCGGGGATGATCTTGATGGTGTCGGAGTCAGCAGTCCACTCGATGGGGAATTCCACATCGCCGATGATGACCTTGCTGACCACGGTGTAGTCAGTCATGGTGGTCTCGGGGCTGTTCTTGTACATCACGTTCAGGTAGGAGCGGGCAGACTTCAGGGCTGCATCAGCAGGAGGATTTTCAGCCAGCGCAGGAGCAGCCACGCAGATCGCCAGAACCAGAATCATGGCGAGAATGCTGGTAAACTTCTTCATGAGTAATCTCCTTCCATATTGGGTTCAGTCTATTGGAGGATGAGGTTATCAGGGGTAAGCACCCGAATGAGATATGACCCGTCGTAGTAATCAACAATACCCTTGAGGCTGATGGTTTTGCCGACAAGCTGTTCTGCTTCGGCAACTATGCCTTCCAGCCGGACGCACACGCCCGACGAACAGACAAGGTCGATTGCTCCGTACTCGTCGGTTTCGGCTGTGTCGATCAGCAGATCCATCATGGAAATGGATGTGCCAAGTGCGAGCTCAGCCCAAGAGAAAACGCGGGTTTCTCCATTGACGTCCAGCTGAATCTGACCATCTGCGAAGGTTGCAGCATCCACAGGCGCAAAGGCTGCAGTGTGACCATCGGAAAGCTTCTGGATGTTGCCAGGATCATTAGGCTTCATCATACGGTAGGTGAGACCGGAAACCTGCCATGTGCCGCCTGCTTCATAGTACTGAAGCGTACCTACGATGCGTACTTCATTGCCTACAGCAAGAATGTCGAGGCCTGCGCCGGACATTCCGTATCCGTAGTAGACTGGCATACCGAAGTACAAACCGGTTTCTGGATCATAGGTTTCCACGTACACCGACTGGTCGCGATTCATGGTGACAACGCCGCTGAAGGCAACCTTCATGCCGCTGTAGGATTCAAGATTGCTCCTCAGCTCGCGCAGCGTCATCTCAATGGCTTCGCCGTAATAGAAGTCAGGATCCTTTTGACCGGAATACAGGTGAAGCTTTTGGGCTTTGGCCTGATTCAGTGCAGCCATGCAGATGCTTCCATAGCGATTGTTCGCAGTGGAATTGGCGATGGCAAGGCCGTTTTGCAGAAGCTCCAGATTCAGGCAGCGGTACTCGCTTTCACCTTCATTGCGGTACCACACCCAGACCAGATGCCTTCCTCCAGTGGAATCAAGATTCCAGCTGTCGTTATCCGATTCGATGAGAATGGACGCTGCAGAGGAGAGCTTTTCTTTGGTAAAGGAAGCGGCTTTCTTGCCATATTCCTCAACCTTGCCGGTTATTTCAGGTGTATTGACTGCAAGGAATCGTGCACGAAGCACGCCGGATTCTGCTACTTCAGCAGGTACGTTGAAGTGGGTGGTATCTCCGTCTACAAAAGTTTTGACAGTCACTTCTGTTTTAACGGTTTCAGATGCCATGTTCAGCCTGAGCTGACCTGCAAAGTCCGTAAACTCTGCAGGCGTTTCGGCATGTGCGCCGCTCAGCATCAGGCACAGAAACAGACACAGAATCTGTCGGATGATTTTCATCTTACCAGATCGCGTATTCGCACTCCTCGATGGCCTTCTCGAAGGCTTCCTCGATCACGGCATCAGCATCGCCGGCGCCGGTCAGGCAGGCGCACAGCAGATCGCCAACCTGATCGCGGGCTTCAGAGGAACCGTTGAAAGCGGGAGAGGTGTAGTAAGCATCAGCCTGTTCGAGGCAGACCTTGGCGGACAGAGCAGACACGTAGTTGCCGCCATCGGCCTTGGACAGGAAGTCGGCATAAACGGCATTGTCGGCAACGCTCTTAAGAACGGGCACGTAGCCGGAAGCCATGGAGAACTCAGCCTGGAACTCAACGGTGGTGGTCAGATACTTCACGAACAGCCAGGAGGCGATGACTTCCTGGGGATTGCTCTTCTTGAAGATGCAGACGCTGGGGCCCTGAGAGATAACCTTCTTGTTGTCGGCGCTCACCTGGGGAATGGTGGCGATGCCCACTTCGAAGGGATAGGAGCCGTCGGCATTGGCAGCAGGACGCTGGTAGGTAGCGCCGGCAGAGGAGCCGATGGACATGTAGCTCTTAACCTCGGTGGTGGAGGTGAACAGGCCGGAGGTATAAGCACCGTAGAGGGTCTGGGTGGTCAGGTAGCCCTTCTCGTACCACTCGCGGAACTTCTTGATGAAGGCGCGGTTGGTTTCGTTGTCAAACAGGAAGTGGGGCTCGGTGGCGCTGGTGTACTCGGAGTCATACTGCTCGGTCATGTTGATGAACCAGTTGGACTCGGAGTCGTAGCCCAGAGGAATGGACATGGGATCGATTTCCTTGATCTTGGCGCAAACAGCTTCCAGCTCGTCCCAGGTGGTGGGAACGGTCAGGCCGTTGGCATCGAAGAAGGTCTTGTTGTAGTAGAGCACTTCGGTGGACTTGGAAAGCGGCATGGTGTACATCAGGCCGTCGCCGAACTGCTTGCCTTCGTTGTAGTAGCCTTCGATGAAGTCAGCCTTCTGCTCGGCGGTCAGACCGATTTCAGGATGATCAATCAAGGCATCCAGAGGCTGCACGGCCATGGCCAGATTGTACAGAGCTACATGGTCGGGATAGCAGTAGGCGATGTTGGGCTGGGCGCCGACGGTGATCTCAGTGGAGACCTGATCGCGCACGTCGTCATAACCGCCAACAGAGGTGTACTCAACATGGATGTTGGGGTAAATGGTGTTGAACTCAGCAATGTACTGGTCCAGCACGGTGGTCAGGTTGGAACCCATGGTGTGGTAGAACTTGATGGTGACTTCGCTTCCGTCGTAACCGGCGGAGAAGTCTTCGGCAGAGGCAGAAGTGAACAGGCCGGTGAGGCAAGTCATCAGAAGTGCCAGCGCCAGAATAAGGGAGACGATTTTCTTCATGGTGATGTCCTTCCTTTCTTATGGTACAGGGTAGTGTATGTTACAGACCTTTTAGGGTCTATTAACCTTTGATGCCGCTGCGGCTGACGCCGGACATGATGTATTTGCGCAGGAACACAAACACAAGGAACAGCGGGAAAGAAACCAGTGCGACAGCAGCCATCTGCACGGGATAGTTTACGTCGCCGGTGGTTTCGGTGAAAGCGTTGCGCAGACCGTTGGTGATCATGCGGTGAGCTTCGTCGTTGGCAACCAGACGGGGCCAGATGTAGGAGTTCCACGCGCCCATCATTTTCAGAATGGTGATGGAAATCAGCGTCGGCAGAGACAGCGGAACCATGACCTTCCACAGGTACTTCCAGTCCTTCGTGCCGTCGACCTTGGCAGCCAGATACAGCTCGTTGGGAATCTGCAGGAAGTTCTGCCTGAGCAGGTAGATGTAGAAAACGCTGACGAGGAACGGAACGATCAAAACCGTATAGGTGTTGATCCAGCCCAGATTGGTTACAGTGGAGTAGTTGGTGATGGTGAACAGCTCGCCCGGGATCATCATCGTGGCCAGAAGCAGCGCGAAGAGGGTTTCCTTGCCTTTGAACTCAAGTCGGGCAAAGGCGAAAGCCGTGAGAATTGTGATCACCAGAGACAGGAGGGTGGACACCAGACCTACATACATGGTGTTGAGGAACAGCCGTCCAAGGCTTGCAGTGGTGAAGGCATCCAGATAGTTGCTCAGCATGATCACGCGAGGCCAGAAAGTCGGCGTAGACATGCGGTATTCGTCCAGCGTTTTCAGGGAAGAGATGATCATCCAGTAGAAGGGGAACAGCACGATCAGCGCCATCAGTCCCAAAAACAGATAGGTTCCCGAGAGGGAAAAGGTTTTCATGATTCGCTGGCCCACAGTGAGCCGCTGCATGTCTCTGGCATGCATGGTTGCATTCGTTTTTCTACTCATAGGGCACCTCTCAGTAATGCACGCGCTTCTTGCTGACTTGCATGTTGATCATGGTGACAACAAGAATGATGCCAAACAGAATGAGTGCAGCCGCGCTGGCGCGTCCCTGACTATTGGTGCTCAGCGCGTCGTAGATAAAGCCGACCATGGTATTGAGACGGCCTGCATCGTCAGGCGGGCCCATCTTTTCGCCGAAGATACCCACGATGCTGGTGTACTCCTTGAATCCACCGATGAAGCCGGTAATGACAACGTAGGCAAGCATGGGGGAAAGGAGCGGCACGGTGATGCGGGTAAAGATTCTGCGCTTGGGCGCACTGTCGACCTTGGCAGCTTCGTAATACTGCTTGTTGATGGATTGCAGTCCGCCAAGCAGAACCAGAATCTTGAACGGCAGCGCGTTCCAGACGATATAAACCGTCATGACCAGCAGGTTGGCTTCGTAGGTGGAACCATAGTTGATCCAGTTGACGGGCTTTCCGCCGAAGAACTCGATGACATTGTTGATAATACCTGCGGTAACAATGATTTCGTTCTGGGTGCCGTAGAAGCTGCCGACGATGTTGAACATCGCAGCGAAAACCATGCCGATGGCGATGGAGTTGGTCACATAGGGCAGGAAGAAGATGGTCTGCAGAGCCTTTTGGAAGACCTTGATGGAATTGAGCGCTACGGCGATCAGCAGCGCCAGAATGGTGGAAATCGGCACAGTGAGCACGCAGAGGATAACCGTGTTCTTCAGGCAGTTGACAAAGCGGCGGTAGCCGATAACCTTTTCAAAATTGCCCAGACCAAACTGGAAGGTTGCGCCGCCGGCAGCTTTCAGGCCGGAGTAGTTCTCCAGAAAGGCCATGCGAACGGTGTTGATGATGGGCCATAAGGTGAAAATAAGCAGCAGTACCAGCGCAGGTGCGAGGTACAGCCATGCTTTCCATTGCTGTTTGCTGTCGACCATTGCTTACGCCTCCTGCGGGAGGATGCGCTCCTCCGTGTCCTTGTTGAAGAGGAAGACCTTGTGAGGTTTGAGGGTATAGCGAACCTCGCCAGATTCGATATCCACCTTGCAGTCAGAATTGATGATGGAGCGAACCAGCGGATTCAGGGAAGCCTCATGCGTGGAAACAACGCTCACATCGCGGCCCATAACCTCAACATTGGTGGGATGGCATTTCATGGGACCGTTTTCATCCAACACAAAGCCCTCGGGACGGATGCCGACGGTTACTTCCTGGTCAGCGATACCTCGTACATCCATCACGGCATCGCTGCCGATGAACAGCTTGCCGTCTTTGACCATCCCCTTGAAAACATTGATGGGAGGTGTGCCGAGGAATTTGGCGACAAACAAGTTGGCAGGATTGTCATAAACCTCCTGCGGCTTGCCGATCTGCTGGACGATGCCGAGCTTCATCACGACGATCATATCAGAGATGGACATGGCCTCCTCTTGGTCGTGGGTGACGAAGACGGTGGTGATGCCGGTTTCCTTCTGAATGCGGCGGATTTCTTCACGGGTCTGCAGACGCAGGCGTGCGTCGAGATTGGACAGAGGCTCGTCCAGCAGGAGAACGCGGGGCATCTTGACCAGCGCGCGTGCGATGGCGACGCGCTGCTGCTGACCGCCGGAAAGTTCGGAAGGCTTGCGATCCATCAGAGTTTCAATCTGAACAAGCTTTGCAGCTTCATAGGCACGTTCAAGCATGGTTTCCTTGGACAGCTTGTCTGCACCAGTCAGATTCTGAAGAGGGAAGAGAATGTTCTGCTTTACGGTCATGTGCGGATACAGCGCGTAGTTCTGGAACACCAGACCGATGCCGCGGTTTTCCGTGGAAAGTTCCGTTACATCATCGTCGCCAAAATAAATCCTGCCGCTGCTGGGCTTCTGCAGGCCAGAGATCATATACAATGTAGTAGACTTGCCGCAGCCAGAAGGGCCCAGCAGACCGATGAGCTTTCCGTCAGGAATGGTAAAGTTAAAGTTGTTGACGGCGACCACTTCTTCACCCGACTTTTTATTGCGGCTGGGGAAGATTTTGGTCAGGTTTTCCAGTACGATTTTCATGGATTTGCGCCTCCTGTTTTCTGTGAATCAGTACGGTTCGCATGCGGCTTGTTCTGCGTGTACCTTTTCTTTGTATGCAATCATGGCTTGACGGTCAGAAAAAATCATTTGACTGGCAATATCAACGGTCACAGTACATGCCAGAGCGTCATGGATGACGAGACGGTTCTTGGTGCACGCAAGCATCAGAAGCTGTACAAGGATAATGCCGATCAAAACGAGCGTTCCAATCAGGCCGAGTATACCCAGCCAGATCATCATGATAATCAGAACCGGAACCATGGTTTCCAGTGTGTATTTGCCCAAAATGGTTCGGACGAACATTACGCGGCCATTCACGCGAATACCGTCCTGCTGCATCAGTCCGATTCCGAAAATCTTTTTACCCAGCGTTTGCCCGTTGCCAAGCTTTAGTGGGATAATCAGTTCCATGAGAAGAAAACCAAATAACAGCCCAAGCGAGGTAATCAGAAGCATTAGCTGAATGATCATATTGTAAGCGCTGACGGATGCCGGATCGGCAGAAAGCGCAGCATAAGCGTTATTAAGATTCTCCAGTTCTTCGGGACTCAGGTTGTCGTATTCCTGAAGTGAAAGGTTAAAGTTGACGCCATACGTTTCGCCGTAGTATGCGTAGGCGGAATCAAGTGAGGCGGTGTAGTCGTCATACCCTAGCAGACCGCTCATTGCCCATGCAAACAGCACAGCGACAACACTGAGCAAAATAGCATCAAAGAGAAAAGCAGAAATGCGTTTCCATGTGCTTGCTCTTTGCAGGTCGTAAATCATAGGAACTCCTCTCAGATCGCTTGAGCAAATGCCAAAATACTTGCATCTTAATTATACCTCATTTTCAGTGGAAAAGCTATAAGATTGTACATTTCAATGGACAAAATAAAAACCCTCCGCCTGTCGAAACAGGGGAGGGTAATTAGCCCACTTGAAAGGAAGATTAGCGCTTGGAGAACTGGGGCGCGCGACGAGCGGCCTTCAGACCGTACTTCTTACGTTCCTTCATGCGAGGATCGCGAGTGAGGAAGCCAGCCTTCTTCAGGCTGTCGCGAAGATCGGGGTTGGCCTTGATCAGCGCGCGGCTGATGCCATGACGGATAGCGCCAGCCTGACCAGACAGACCGCCGCCATGCACATTGATGATGATGTCCATATCGGAGCCAGCCTTGGTGAGTTCCAGGGGCTGACGGACAGTCATCTTCAGCGTTTCCAGACCAAAGTAGTTGTCCAGCTCACGCTTGTTAACCAGAATCTTACCGTCGCCGGCGACCAAACGGACACGGGCGATAGCCGTCTTACGACGACCCACGGCATTGTACTCAACTTTCGCCATTATGTTTCGCTCCTTCCGTGTCCTTACTTAATAACCAGCACTTCGGGCTGCTGAGCGGCGTGCTCATGCTCGGTGCCAGCATAAACCTTCATCTTCTTCGCCATCTTGCGGCCGAGGGGGCCCTTGGGCAGCATGCCGATGATCGCATGCTGAACAGCGAACTCAGGCTTTTCAGCCAGCAGGCGACGATAGGGAGTTTCCTTCAGGCCGCCGGCATAGCCGCTGTGCTTATAATAAATCTTCTGATCAAGCTTCTTGCCGGTCAGGACAACCTTATCGGCATTGAGGATGATCACATAATCACCAGTGTCAACGTGGGGAGTATAGGTGGGCTTGTTCTTGCCGCGCAGAATGCTGGCAACCTGGCTGGCCAGGCGACCCAGAACCACGCCTTCGGCGTCCACAACGTACCACTTACGCTGTACGTCGGAGGCCTTTGCCATGTACGTCTTCAAGTTGGTATCCTCCTTCAAAGGGGTTGTGTGTCAGTTGCGGCATTTGATGGTCAGCAAACGCTCGCTGGGTTACAATAGCATTCCGGGGCTAGCGGAGTCTATTGATGCCAAAAGCTATTTTACTAAATATGCCTGTGGATGTCAATAGGTATTTTTCGTTTTCTGACGCTTTTTTGCAGGCTTTTTCAGCTTTCTTTCCAATGAATCCGGTACACAGTGAAACAGGCGCCGATATCCACTGTTTCCAGTTCCACGGGTGCGTAATCCGTTTCCAGATATTCATAGAGAAGCGTGAGAGCAGAAGCGTCCTGAACCAGCAGAAGCACGTTTTCATCAAACAGATTTTCACTGGTAAAACGTTTATAGCCGAACTTCTCCAGCTTCGTGTGATACAGCGGTGAATGATACATACCGCACCGCCATGAAAGCAGGTTTGACGGCAGACGATCACCATGCACATATGCTGGCGAAAAGTCCAGCGTAACATCTGTCAGATAGAGAGTATCAGCGTTTTCCGGCCGCGTTACATATTCACAGATCAGCTCAGAGGACTGGCGGATACGGTCGTGATACTGCTCTTTCCACCGAAGCGGAATGAAAGCATTGCCGTTGATTGCGGGAGTTGCAATGCACAGAGCAAGCACAGCTGTCAGCAGCACTTTTTCGCTGATTGGATTTTTCGGACTGTCTGGATCCTTCTCAAAAGCTTCCAGTCCGTTGAAGAACAGAAGCACATAGCAGGGACAGCCTGCTGTGAACGCAGCGCGCATGGGCATGCGTCCGAGTATGCCGTAAAAGTAGGCAACAAAGACGATCAGATAAGCATAGATTCCGACCGTACGCAGCACAGCCCAGTATCTGTGTTTTTTCAGCAGGCGAATGGACGCAAACAGCGCATACAGCGAAAATCCAGCCAGCGATAGCGAAAAGATGGGGTAACGCAGCAGAAGACTGCCCGCCGCCTTCAGAACGGCAAACAGGGAGAGGGGTTCCCGCATGGCTTCCATGACATTCAGAAGTGCAGCGAGATTTTCTTCCGTCATGCGCGCATCGAGCATATACCAGTCGCGGACCATGTAGGTCAGCCATGGCGTCCATTCGGGAAGTTCATGGGATGCCTGCGTTGCCAGATCGGTATTGTTGTAGTCAAGGAGGCTTCCATGCAGTGCGTTGAATTCTTCGAAAGCTGCCCACGCCGGATCGCTCCACTGATAAAGATACGAATCCAGCAATGTAATCAGGCCAAAAACTACAGCAACTGCCGCGCAGAACAGCAAGATACCTTTTCCATACCGCTTGCGCTCGAATTCATACGACAAGCCAAACATCAGAAGCAGGGGAATGGTCACCCATGCGGACTGAATACGCAGCATCAGTGCAAAAAGCAGCAGAATGATTCCAATGGTGAAGGAGGCTTTCTGTGTGCGAAGATTACGCCATGATACCAGCAGCAGACAGCATCCTGCACTTGCGGCCAATGACGGTACCGTGGTGAACTGAAGCATGACGACATACGGAAGCAGAACGCCCACGTACAACGCCGCAAACAGAATCAGCGCAACAGAACAGGGAATACTTCTGTCGATACATAGCGTAAGGAAACTTTTGATTAAAGCACTGACGCTTAAGTAGATGAGTCCAAGCAGGATCAGCGCATGCCACGGAAGCGACGGCACAGCGCTGAACAGGAAAGCCAGCAGAGCGCCATACAGGTAGGAAGTGAAGCCGTTTCCGGCATACGGACTGCCGGTGACGGCTCCAGACGCAGCAGCGACAATGCTGCTGTCATCATTTGTTTCGTAAACCATCCGGCAGCAGGCGAAGCTCAGGCTCATCAGGAGCGCGGCCAGAAGCAGCGCTGCCAGCCAACGGTTGCGTTCTCGTGTCATCCGGGAGACTCCTTCGCAGTTAATACATCTCGACGGTTTCATCCGTAACAAAGGCGTGGATGAGCTTACAGGGAGGAACCTGTTCGGTGGAAATGGCGATGCAGCGCTGGATGGAAGCAATAGCAGTTTCTGCGCTGGCGGCATCCTTGGCATAGACGGTTGCAAGGGATTCGCCTTCGGTTACAGGCTGACCGATGCGCTTGTGAAGCACAAATCCGACGCTGGGATCAATGACGTCTTCCTTGGTTCTGCGGCCTGCACCCATGGCCTGTGCAGTATTGCCAAGCCCGATGGTATCCATATGATGAATATAACCGCTTTCTAGGGCCGGAACCTCCAGAATCACAGCCGCCTGCGGAAGAGAAGCTACATCGTCGCAGCAGGCAGGATCACCGCCCTGGGCGATGATCATCTTTCTCAGCGTATCAAGTCCTCGACCACTTTCAAGCGCGTCCATCAGCATGGCTTTGGCCGACTCGGTATCGGTTGCGGCGTCGCCGAGCATCAGAAGCCTTGCACCCAGTTCAAGTGATACATCCAGCAAGGGTCCCTGCACACGCCCGCAAAGAACGTCTATGGCCTCCTTGACCTCCAGCGCATTGCCGACATGGCTGCCAAGCGGCTCGCCCATATCCGTGACCAGCGCAACCATCCTGCGGCCGGCATCACAGCCGATACGCACCATGGTCTGCGCAAGCTCAATGCTGTCCTCAAGCGTTTGCATCATGGCGCCAGCACCTGTTTTGACGTCCAGCACGATTCCCTGTGCACCGCTGGCCAGTTTTTTGCTGACGATGCTGGAGGAAATCAGAGGCAGACTGTCAACGGTCGAGGTAACGTCACGGAGGGCGTAGAGGGTCTTATCGGCAGGCGCGAGGTTTTTGGATTGACCGATGACGGCCAGGCCGATTTCACGAACCTGCTTGAGGAAATTTTCTTCCGATACAGATACGCTCAGTCCCGGAATGCTTTCCAGCTTGTCGAGCGTGCCGCCGGTGTGACCCAGGCCGCGTCCGCTCATCTTGGCAACCGGCACGCCGCAGGCAGCGACCAGCGGTGCAAGAACCAGGGTGGTCGTGTCACCAACGCCGCCGGTAGAATGCTTGTCCACAGGAATACCGTCCAGTTCGGACAGATCGCAGATATCGCCGGAATTGGCCATGGCCAGCGTGAGGTGAGTGGTTTCTTCACGGTTCATGCCGTTGAGGCGAATAGCCATCAGAAGCGCGGCAAGCTGATAGTCCGGTATGCTGCTCTCTGCTGCACCCTTAACGAAAAAGTCAATTTCCTCCTGCGTGAGTGCCAGCGCCTTTTTCTTCTTCTCGATGATATCGATCATGTTCATAATCGAAACCTCCTAAAAACATACAGGGCCGCCGCACAAGCGACGGCCCCGAAACGGTTGACAAGGCTTATTGGATGATCAAACGGCCGCAGTTCTCACATTCAATGTACTGGGCGTTTTTGAATTTGCGAAGCGTAACCTGAGGAAGGCTCATGTTGCAGCCGCCGCACTGATCGCCATACAGACGGGCAACCGGCGGAGTGCAGTGCTTTTTGATGGTAGCATACTTCTCCAGCAGCGCGGGATCGATGCCGACGGATTTTTCCTTGGCGGCAGCACGCTTCTGAGCAAGCTCCTCCTGCTGTACTTTGAACTCAGCCTCATAGGCTTCTTTCTGCTTATCGTACTCAGCCTTGACCTTGGCGTACTTCATGCGGATATCCTTTTCCGTACGCTCGCGGTCGGAAGCGTCCTTCTGGATACGCTTCATTTCGGTTTCATAGTCGGTGAGATCCTTCAGCAGCTTCTGTGCGTCGCGGGTAAGATCCTGTGCCTGCTTGAGATCAGCAGGGGGATTGTTTTCGATGCGCTTACTGAGCGCTGCAAGCTGCTCCTCAAGACGGACGATCGCCATCTTGATGATTTCAATGCGGTCGGCCATTTCGACCACTTCCTGCTCCATGCGCTTCACAGCATTCTGCTGCTCTACCAGAAAATCGCGGTTCTTCTTCAGAGCAACGCGGGTAGGGCTGCGCTTCATCTGGTTCTCGAACGCATCGGCGGCCATATCGGCCTGCTGATACTGCCACAACAATTCAGTCTGTTCCATGGGGGTACCTCCTTGTGGTTGGTCAGACGCCTGAACTCAGGCAAGGATCGCTCCGGGAAAAGGAGCTTTTTGATGAAGATGCGCGGAAACGTTCCAGCCGTTTTGCTGCGCATCAGAAAGAAAACGCTGATAAAGGGCACAAACACCGGGGAATTCGGTGGCGTAATGACCGGCGTCATACATCGTGAGGCCGCGTTCACAGGCATCCAGCAGCTCATGATGGGCAGCTTCGCCAACAACGTAGGCCTGTGCGCCGGCAGATGCAGCCAGACGATAACCCTCGCCATAGGCGCCGCCGGCAACGGCAACGCGGGTGATCAGCTCATCGGAAGCAGGATAGCAGCGCGGTACAAAGCGCAGTTTTTGCGCAATCAGTTCCCCAAGCTCTTTGGAAGAAAGGGGGGAGGGTAATGTACCGACGCGCACGTAGTCGTCTGCGCTGGTTACATCCTGAAGTCCGAGAGCCTGAGCAAGGCTGTCGCCAACGCCGCCCGGAGCCTTGTCCCAGTTGGTATGCGCTGCAATGACGCTTATCTGTTTTCCGGCAAGACTGGCGAGCGTACGGCCTTGCGGCGCAGTATAGTCTATGCGCTTGATGGCGTGAAAAATGAACGGATGATGGGTGATGATCAGTTCCGCACCGAGTTCTTCGGCTTCCTTGGCGAGGGCGTCGGTGACGTCCATGCCGAAGAGAACAGTTTTGACTTCGGCGTCAGGATTACCCATCAGCAGGCCGACGTTGTCAAACCCTTCCGCACTTTCAAAAGGAGCGAGAGCGTTGAGCCATTCTGCGACCTGCTTTACTTTCATCGGTTCATTCTTCCTTTCCGGAATGGATTCGTTCAAGTGCACGCTGCACATATTCCAGTTCACGCTTGAAAAGAGCAAGCCTTTCGGCGTCCCTGGTGCGCATGGCGGAATTCATGGCGGTAATTCCCTGGGTGAGCAGCCGTTCGCGGCGTTTGAGCACCGGTTCCCAGCTCTCTGGACATTCCTGCAGAAGCACAGGCCCCAGAAGGAGCTCTTCTTCGGAATACTCAGGTTCATCAGCCAGCGCTTTTTCTGCGCGGATCAGAATATAATCGCGTTCGTTTTCCGAGGCGATGATCTCACGACTGATGCGGTAGCCTGTTTCGACCAGCGCTGAACGCACGAGCGGAAGTTCCGTCTGCGCACCGAGGATCAGAGCAGAACCGCGAAGCCTGCTTTGGCCTCTTCTGAGAATGCCGCTGACGGTATCGCCGCCCATTCCCAGAATGAAAATGGTATCGGGAACACAGTCGGTCATCGAATCAAGCGCATCCAGGCCGTCTGCAACGGAGAAAACCGCACGATCGGCCAGTCCCATCCACTGAATGCGTCTCTGTGCCTTGCTCAAGGCCGCTGCGCTGATATCTGCCACAAGCGCGCGTCTGGCGGGATCAGCCAGCAGGAGAACGGTGCTCAGCCGGCCGTGATCAGCGCCAATATCAGCAAAAACTTTGGTGTTATCCGCAAGCTCCATAGCTGCGGAAAGCCGCCCGTCCAAAATGGGCGCGCGGCGATGATTGAAAAGATCAGTCAAGATAATCCTTCAGCTTCTTGGAACGGCTGGGATGGCGCAGCTTGCGCAGGGCCTTGGCTTCAATCTGGCGGATGCGTTCGCGGGTAACCTTGAACTCCTTGCCGACTTCCTCCAGCGTGCGCTGGTGTCCGTCATCCAGACCGAAACGAAGCCTGAGCACCTTTTCCTCACGGGGAGTGAGGGTATCCAGCACGTCGAGAAGCTGCTCCTTCATCAGAGTAAAGCTGGCAGCCTCGGCGGGGGCGGGAGCGTCGTCATCGGGAATGAAGTCACCCAGATGGCTGTCTTCTTCTTCACCGATGGGGGTTTCCAGAGAAACCGGCTCCTGCGCGATTTTGATAATTTCGCGCACCTTGCTTTCGCTGATGTTCATCACCTTTGCAATCTCGTCAGGAGTGGGCTCGCGGCCATATTCCTGCAGAAGCTGGCGGGAAACGCGGATCAGCTTGTTGATGGTTTCGACCATATGCACGGGGATGCGGATGGTACGCGCCTGATCGGCAATCGCGCGGGTGATTGCCTGACGGATCCACCATGTTGCATAGGTAGAGAACTTGTAGCCTTTGCGGTAGTCGAACTTATCCACAGCCTTGATCAGGCCCAGATTGCCTTCCTGAATCAGATCGAGGAACAGCATGCCGCGGCCTACATAACGCTTG
>JAGBBE010000093.1 GCA_017938645.1 Clostridia bacterium | reverse complement strand
TAGAGATAATTGAAGGACATATGATGACAGATCATGTCCATCTGCTGTTGAGTATACCACCGAAAATGAGCGTGTCAAGTTTGATGGGATACTTGAAGGGAAAGAGCGCACTAATGATACCCTATGAGTAACATCTATGTGGAAAGCCAGAGGCGACAGATGATTCTGCCGCCTTCTTTTTGTGTCTTCATTTGTTTAAAAATGCCGCGACTGCTTCACAAGTCTCTTTCATGAAAGGCCGCTTTGCGCATTCTGCAAGCAGCGCCGCAAGGTCATTCTTTTCCTGTTCGGTCAAACCATACATCTTTTCAAAACTGCGAAGCATGCCATTGGAATAGTGAGCGCCAGGAACAGAGAGGTATGCCTGGTTATTGTCAAAGTTCGGTGCCATGCGCAGAATTTCACCAGTGATGGCTGATCGAATGACGCCATAATTCCTCATATGCCGATCGGCATTCATAAACAATGCGTCAGCCAGAAGAACTCGTCTGAAGTCTTTTTCAAACTGTTTGCCCAACGAAGCGATATTTTCGCAGATGACCAATTCATCATCACTTCGATCTTCAAACATGAACCTCAAAGAATCATAAGGCTCAAAGAACTCATTTTCACTGACAAAGCTTTTTGAACGAATAATCGTGCGGAAACTACCGGAGTATTAATACTCTGCAGTGTCCCATCCACACGCCATCAGCACCCGACTGATCTCACGTTCGCTTCGCGCCGCCATGGATGACTGAAGCTTGTACAGTCACCATTGGCCATTCTCGTACTTCCTTGTTTTATTATTTTTTTGTTCCTTTTTCTATGTTTGAGGCGGGGCGCCCTCTTTACCGGCTGGTTTCTTTTCTCAAAGAAACAGTTGACACCGCGCACGACGATATGCTATATTTGAAACGAATAAAAACGTTTTAATAAATAATAAAAAAAGTAAATTAAAATTTAGAACAAGGGGAGAGGCGCAATGTCAAGCGTAACGATGCGGCGTGCTGTTGGCGGCAGGGCCGGAGCGGAAGCAAACGCAAAGGGGATCCTTGCGCTGATCGTGTGTTCCGTTCTGATTCTGGGTTTGTTTTTGCCGGTTTTTTCATGGATCGAAATGGTGAATACCGAAGCGCTCTATGATGCGATGAAGCTCAAAAAGTCCGTTGTGGAAAAAGTGACGGATCATTATTCGCTGTTTGATTTCCTGTCGTTTGTGCAGGTGAGCAAGCAGGGCATATTGGGCCTGTGGTCGTGCGTGCTGCTGCTTCTGGCGATTGCCTCTGTGTGGTTCCAGCTGGGAGGCATCATCGCATATCTGCGCCGCGCCCGCGTGCCGGAGGGCAAGGGGCTCCTGCGCACATATTCGCGCTTCCAGACGGGCATGGTCTTCTCTTTTGTAACGGCGGCGGGCACCATCGGGCTGATGATCTTCGCCAACAGCCATTATGGAACGACTGGTTTCCGTCCGGGCATTCCGGTTTATGCGGTGCTGGTTCTCGCGGTGTGCGCCTATCTGCTCAGCAAGCGCATGGAGAAAAAGGAACGGATCCTCTGCCGAGAGCACGGCTTCATTGAGGAGTTCCGCCGTAACTGGATTTTGTTTGTGTTCCTGATTCCCTGTTTTGTGTTTTTCCTGATCAATAACTATCTGCCCATGGTGGGCATCTACTTTGCGTTTACGCAGTTCAACTTCCGCGACCATCTGTTTGCAAGCCCCTTTGTGGGACTGAAAAACTTCGAGTTCCTCTTCCGCTCGGAAATTCTGCACCTGACCCAGAATACCATTCTGTATAACATTGTGTTCATCGTGGTGGGCAATGTGCTGCAGGTGCTGTTTGCCATTCTCATCAGCCATGTGGATAACAAAAAGCTGCGCAAGACCTCCCAGACCATGATTTTTATGCCCTACTTCGTCAGTTACGTCATTCTGCGCGTGCTGGTGTTCAACCTCTTTGAGTACGAGGTGGGCCTGATCAATAACTTTGTCACCTCGCTCGGGCTTGCCCGGATCGACTTTTATAACACGCCGCATTACTGGCCGTGGCTGATCACCCTCTTCTATTTGTGGAAGAACATCGGATACGGCATGGTGGTCTATCTGGCAACGATCACCGGCATCTCCACCGAGTATTATGAGGCTGCGCAGATCGACGGCGCAAATATCTATCAGCAGATCCTCTATATCACGGTTCCTTTGCTCAAGCCCACGTTTATCATCCTGCTGCTGTATGCGCTGGGCGGCATCATGAAAGGCCAGTTCGAGCTGTTCTACCAGCTGGTGGGCAACAACGGAACGCTGTTCAACGTCACAGATATCTTTGATACCTATGTATACCGCATCACAACCACCCAGCCGCTGAGCATGGGCATGGGCACGGCAGCCGGACTGTTCCAGTCCATCTTCGGCCTCGTGGTGATTGTAACCACCAACTTCTTCATCAAGCGCAAGAATCCTGAGTACGCGCTGTTCTAATGCAGAAAGGAGGAAGGCATATGAAGATCAAAGACCGTTCGGCTATACCGTTTCATGTGATCAAGGGCGTGCTGCTTGCGCTGCTTTCGGTGCTGTGCGTGCTGCCGTTCATCGTGATCATTTCAGGTTCGTTCACGGATAACCTCACCATTCTGCGTGACGGCTTCAGCCTCTTCCCTCGCAACTTCACCGTGGAAGCGTACAAGAGCATCTTCCGCTCGCCGCAGGATATCATTCAAGCGTATAAGATGAACTTCTACTACACCTTCATGGGTACGGCGTTCGGCCTGCTGATCATTACGCTTACGGCGTATGTGATCTCGCGCAAGGAGTTCAAGTACCGCAATCAGGTGTCGTTCCTCATCTACTTCACCACCATTTTCGGCGGCGGCATGATTCCGTGGTATCTGATGTACGCCAATGTGCTGGGACTGCGCGGCGATACGCTGGCCATATGGTTCCCGGCGCTGATGACGCCGTTTCTGGTCATCCTCATGCGCACGTTCATCACCGGCTCCGTGCCGGATGCGGTGGTGGAATCTGCCAAAATCGACGGTGCCGGACACTGGGTGATCTTCTGGCGGATCGTGCTGCCGGTGCTGGGCCCGGGTCTGGCCACGGTTGGCCTGTTCCAGGCGCTTGGCTACTGGAACGACTGGTACCGCTCCTCCATGTTCTCCACCAGCAGCGAGACGTGGTCGCTGCAGTTCTATCTGTACGATCTGGTCAACTCCACGCAGGCCATGAGGCAGATGGCCCAGAATGTGAGCCTGGACACCACAGACCTGCCTACGCAGTCGGTCAAGCTGGCCATGGCCGTGGTGGCCACGGGTCCGGTGCTTCTGTTCTATCCCTTTGTGCAGCGCTACTTTGTCAGCGGCATCACCATCGGTGCGGTCAAGGGATAACCCAACCCCGGTCTGAAGGCAGAAGCCTTCCAAAATAGACATCAAATAAAAAGGAGGATTCCCATGAACAAGAAACTCGTCAGTCTGCTGATGGCTCTGCTGCTTGTGATCGGCCTCATGCCCGCCGCAAGCGCTGCCGACCTGAGCGAAGAAGCCAACCTGGTTTTCTACGTGATGGGCGACGCTCCCGCGGATGAAGTGGTCGTGGAAGATGCGATCAACGCCATCCTGAAGGAAAAGTTCAACGCCACCGTCGACTTCCAGTTCTCCACCTGGACCGACTTCACCCTCAAGTACAACACCCAGCTGACCTCCGGCGGCGCCGATCTCATCTACATCGCCAACTGGCTGGACTACGGCCTGCTGGCCCGCGCCGGCGCCTTCCTGGAGCTGGACGATCTGATGAACAACTATGCCCCCGAACTGCGCGCTCTGGCCGGTGAGGACATGCTCAACATGTGCCGCATCGAAGGCGAGCTCTACTCTGTGCCCGCTCTGTGGCCCGAGTACGTGCCCAACGGCATCAAGTACCGCGAGGACCTGCGCGTAAAGTATGACCTGCCTGTGCCCAACAGCATCGAGAACATCGAAGCCTACTTCGCCGGCGTGAAGGCCAACGAGCCCGATCAGCCCATCCTGCGCGCCACTGCGAGCGAGAGCGCAAGCTCCCTGCAGCTGGCCTTTGATACCATCAACCTCGTCAACATCAAGTATCCCTGGGTCACCACCAACGGCTTCCCCTACGGCATCACCGCCAACTACGAGACTCCCTCTGATGTGTACGACTACTGGTTCTCCGACGAGTTCGTCGAGGACTGCAAGCTGATGAAGAAGTGGGCCGACATGGGCTTCTGGTCCAAGTCCGCTCTGTCCGACACCAACGACAGCGAAGCCTACAACAACGGCCTTGCCATCGCTGAGGTTGCCGGCATGAACCCCAACAAGCAGATCTCTTCCGCCACCACCTTTGCCAACGAGCATCCCGAATGGCAGAGCGCCTACATCACCTACGGCGAGGTGACCGGCGTAATGTATCCCGGCCATGCCACCCAGAACGGCACCGCCATCGTCCGCGGCTCCAAGTATCCCGAGCGTGCCATGATGGTTCTCAACTACATGATGACTGATCTGGAAATGAACAAGCTGGTGCAGTACGGCATCGAAGGAACCCACTACGAAGTGGTGGACGGCATCTTCAACCGTCTGAGCGAGAACTTCAACTACGAAGCTTTCAACACCTGGAACCTGCGCGTCAACGACTATAAGCTGCCCCAGGCTTCCGACGTTGAACTGCAGAAGATGTTCGACGGCTACAACGAGATCGCTTCCAAGTCCAAGTTCCCCAACGTCAACATCTACGGCGGCTTCACCGAGGATTACTCCGAGTATGAGTTCGAGCGCACCGCTGTGTCCAACGTGATGCGTCAGTACCTGGCTCCTCTGCAGGCCGGTCTGGTCGAAGACGTGGACGCTGCTGTTGCCACCTTCCGCGCTGAGGTTGAGAAGGCCGGCCTGCAGGCCTGCCGCGACGGCTTCACCGAGCAGTGGCTGGCTTACTGCGAAGAATACGGCTACAAGTGATCAAATAAGTGTGGTATAATCCACAAGTAAACCCATTTCTGCCGGAGAGGCGCAAACCTCTCCGGCAGAAACTCCATCTGGAAGAAAAGAGGGACAGACGCATGAAAAAAGCAGTCAATCGCAACCGTGTCAATGGTTTTCTGAATGTGGACGGCCGCCGCATCATCAACGGCGCCGGAGAAGACGTGCTGCTGATGGGCTGGGGTCTTGGCAACTGGCTGCTGTGCGAAGGCTACATGTGGCTGTCCGAGGGCTGCGACCGGTTTGACCGCCCGCGCCGCATCGAGGCCGTCATCGAGGAATTGACCGGCAAGGCCTATGCCCAGAAGTTCTGGAAGTCATTCCGGGAACGCTACATCACCGAAAGCGACATCCAGATGATGGCCGAAATGGGCTATAACAGCGTCCGCATTCCGCTCAATGCCAGGCTGTTTGTGGCGGAGGGTCCGGGCATTCAGTTTCTGGACGAGGGCTTCCGCCTGCTGGACCGTGTGATCGACTGGTGCGAAACGCATAAGCTGTACGCCTTCATCGACCTGCATGGCGCGCCCGGCGGACAGACCGGCGCCAACATCGACGACTGCGTGGACGACGTCTGCCGGCTGTTTAGCGATCAGGATCAGTTTGACAAGGGCGTCGCGCTGTGGGAAAAGATTGCCCAGCGCTATGCCGACCGCTGGATTGTGGGCGGCTACGATCTGCTCAACGAGCCCATCCGCCCGGTGCGCTTTGAGGGCGATACGGCGCTGGAGGAATATGTGCCGAGGCTCCGTGAATTCTACGAAAAGTGCATCGAGCGCATCCGCATCCATGACCAGAAGCACCTGATCTCGCTGGAGGGCCATCACTGGGCCACGGAGATGGACATTTTCGACCACATCTATGATGAGAAGATGATCATCCATTTCCACCGCTACGGCTGCGCGCCGGACCGCACGGCCTTCGAACCCTTCATTGAATTGAGCGAAAAGTGGAACGTGCCTTTGTGGCTGGGCGAAACGGGCGAGAACACCATGGAATGGTTCTCCGCCATGATGCCGCTTTCGGCAAGCCTGGACATTGGCATCAACCTCTGGCCGTGGAAAAAGATGAACTGCTTCAATTCTCCGTGCTCTGTGAACAAGCCGGAGGACTGGGAGCTGATCACCGGCTATGCCGCCGGCGGCGCGCATCCCGGCTATGAAAAGGCGCAGAAGATTCTCAATGAATACCTGCGCAATATGCTCATTGAAAACTGCTCCATCAACGGCTATATCGCCGCCAATATCTTCCGCACGCCCGGCTGCGTTATCGCCGGAACCGCTTTTGACGAATATCCCGGAAAGGGGATTTCCTATCTGCCTGCCAGGGCGCACGAGTCCGTGATCAACTACCGCGCCGCCACAGGCATGCAGCTTTACCGCCGCTTCCCCGCCCAGAAGCGCCGCTTCGTGTTCGAGGGCGAATGGTCGCAATATGCGCTGAGAATGAGCGCGGGCGAATTTGCCTGCTATTCTCTCTATGATGTTTCCGTGCAGTCCAAACTGGAAATCAACTGCTTCTGTCCCGAACCGTCGGTGGTGGAAATTTATCAGGACGACGTCCTTCTGGAAAGGTTCCAGCTCAGCGGCACAGAACATTGTCAGGTACTCTCCGGACTGCATCTGTTTAACGCAGACGCCTGCGTCATCCGCATTTCCGTTGCGGAGGGAACCGTGGACGTCGGAGTGCTCACGACCGAAGCTGAAGAATGATAAGGGCGGATACCAATGAAGAAGATTACCATCAAGGATGTGGCGCGCGAGGCCGGCGTATCCATCGCCACGGTCTCCAATGCGCTCAATAACTCGGATGTGGTGCTTCCAAAGACGCGGGAGCATGTGCTGGCCGTGGCGGAAAAGCTCCATTACATCCCCAACCTGAACGGCAAGCGCCTCCGATGCGCCCAGACGTGCACCATCGGCCTGTTCGTCACCTCCATGACTGGCGATTACTACGGCAACATGGCCGACAACATCCATTACATCTGTCAGAAAAGCGGCTATGAGCTGCATGTGTTCATCGTTGACAGCGCGGAATCCATCATCCAGAAGCTGATGAACCACATCGTCGACGGCGCCATCGTATTCTTTGGCAAGCTGACCTCCGCAGAAATCCGTTTCATGAAAAACTGCGGCGTGCCGATTGTTTTCATGGACCAGGAGGAAAGCGGCGAAACGGTGTCCAGCGTGCTGTATGAATCCTATCAGGCGGGAAGGATGGCGGCCGAATATCTGCTGGGACTGGGTCACACCGATCTGCTGCACGTTTTCGGTCTGGACAACAACTACGACAGCCGCCGCCGCTATGCGGGCTTCTGCGACGCGCTCAAGGAGGCCGGACTGCCGCTGCGGCCTGAAAACTGTCTGGACGGACGTTTGGAGCGTGCGGCAGCCTACCGCGAAATGCGCCGCTATCTCAGCGAGGGACATGCCCTTCCGCATGCCATCTTTGCTGCCAACGACATAAGCGCCATGGGCTGCATGGACGCGCTGAGGCAGTACAATGTGCGGGTGCCGGAGGATGTGAGCGTCATCGGCTGCGACGATATCCTGCTTTGCGGTTTTGTGTCTCCCAATCTGACCACCATACGCACCCATATGCGAAAGCTCGGCACGGAGGCTGCCAACGAGGTGCTGCGTCTGATTTCGCAGGGCGGCGGGCGCATCATCCGCATTCCGGGCACGATCATCGTGCGCCAGAGCTGCGCCATACGCAAATGAGCCAGAAAGGAAACGGTTTATGAAACGCTACACGACCCTTTTTGTGAACGGCCGGAAGGATTTCACCGTACAGACCATCGCGCCTGATGCAGCGGAAACCCAGCGCGAAAAGGATCTGATAAACCTTTATCCGCAGATGGCATACCAGACCATCGATGGATTTGGCGGCGCGTTCACCGATGCGGCGGGCTATGTGTTCAGCCTGATGAGCCCCGAACTGCAGGAGGCGTTCCTCAGGGATTATTTCTCCGGGGACGGCCTGCGCTACACCATCGGCCGCACATCCATCGACAGCTGTGACTTTTCTTTGGAAACCTACGCCTCCTGCGATCAGGATGGCGACACGGAGCTTTCCGCCTTTGACATGACCCGCGCACAGCAATACGTGCTGCCTCTGTACCAGCGCGCCGCCGAAACGGCGGGCAGGCCCATGCGCATGATGCTCACCCCGTGGAGCCCGCCCGCATGGATGAAGACCAACCGAAACCGCGTGGGCGGCGGAAAGCTGAAGCCCGAATACCATGACGTGTGGGCGGAATACATCTGCCGCTACATCCTGAAATGCAGGCAGGACGGCATGGACGTGCGTATGCTCAGCAGTCAGAACGAGCCAAAGGCCACCCAGACGTGGGATTCCTGCCTCTTCACCGGCGAGGAGGAGGGGCATTTTATCCAGCATCATCTCCATCCGGCGCTGGTGCGCCACGGGCTGGAGGATCTGGAACTGCTGATCTGGGATCACAACAAGGAGCGCGCCTTCGACCGTGCCTGCGAGACCCTCAGCAATCCCGAAATCGAAAAGATGGTTTCCGGCGTGGCTGTGCACTGGTACAGCGGCGATCACTTTGAAGCGCTGGACATGATCACCCGCCGGTTCCCGGACAAGAAAATCGTGTTCTCCGAAGCCTGTGTGGAATACAGCATCCTGCCCGGGGAAAATCAGCTGCGAAACGCCCAGATGTACGGCCACGAGATCCTCGGTGATCTGAACCACGGCCTGACCAGCTTCCTGGACTGGAATTTGCTGCTGGACGAGGAAGGCGGCCCCAATCACGTGCGCAATTTCTGCGACTCGCCCATGATGTACAACACGCACACGGGCGTCCTCACCCGCAACCTCTCCTACGACTACATCGGCCATTTCAGCCGCTTCATTGAGCCCGGCGCAGTACGCATCGGCCTGAGCCGCTTTTCCTCCGCTGTGGAGGCCGCCGCCGTACGCAATCCGGATGGAACGCTGTGCGTGGTCGTCATGAATGCCGCGCCCGAACCGGTATCGTTCTTCCTCAGACTGGGCGACCGGGTATGGCCCATTGTGCAGGAGGCAGAGAGCATCAGCACCTGCGTAATCGAAGACGCGGACTGAAATGAAAAAAAGGTTTATGCCTTCTGAAGAAATGGCATAAACCTTTTTTGATTACCATGGAATCTCGCGCAGAGCGCCGTCGCGGATGACCAGCCGGTCCTCCTCGTTGTGGATGCGCACTTCCTCAGGATGATAGGAAAGCGGCATGAGCAGGTATTCGCCCGCATTCAACGGCCCCGGAACGTCGCCTTCCAGAAACCAGCGGAATGTAAAGCCCTCCGGACGAAGCAGGTTAAACCATTGCTTTCCCAGCATATTCAAGGCGGCCAGCATCTGGTGACGGAGCAGATTTTGGCTTTCGCAGCCCATCGAATGCGTTCCCTCCGGTTCGGTCAGACAGGCGATGCGCTTCATGCCCATGCGCAGTTTGGGCAGGAAAGCCTGCACCAGATTTTCCGTGCCGCGCCCGAGGTACACCAGCTCCTGAAGCATCTGTTCCAGATCATGCCCCGTGCCGATGGGCCCGTCCTCTGGACAGGGCGGCGCGCCCAGCACGAGAATATCCAGATGGCTGAACGTTTCCGCAAAAGCCTTCACGGCCTCATGGTCCAAAAGGTCAAGCAGCACCGTTTCGGCCCCGGGAACAGGACGCGGCTGCTTTTGCAGCATCACAACCCGGCAGCCGTTTCTTGTAAGCCACTGCGCGGCGGAAAGGGAGACGTTACGTCCGGTGTCCACCATCAGTATGATTTTGTCCATCGCTTCCGCCTCCTTACCACGGCCAGAGATGGCCGTACACGTCGGTCATCATCAGCACGTCCTCTGACGTTTTCTCCTCTGTGAACTGGAGGAAGGCGGCCTCTGCTGCTTCCTCCGGCTCCAGCCGGCCCTGTATGTTCTTCTTTCCGCTCATGTAGGAGCGCACCCAGCCCGGATGATAGAGCCGGAAGGTAAAGCCCTCGAGGCGAAGCTTGCGGAACATGCAGTGTACCGTGGCGTTAAGCATGGCCTTGGAAAGCGTATAGCCGCAGCCGCTGTCGCGATGGGCGATGGAGATAACGCCGGCCTCGCTGGAGACAAACGCCAGCCGCTTCATGCCATCCTGCATTTTGGGTAGGAGCGCTTCCACCAGCCGGATGGCGGCGAGCGTATTGACATTATACATGGCCCGCACGCTGGCTTCATCGTCTTTTCCGAAGATGCCGGCGTTGGACACCAGCAGATCCAGCCGCTCAATCCTGGCGGCAGCCGCGCGTACGGATTCGTCGCTTCCGACGTCCAGATTCAATATCGTCAGCCGCTCGGGATGCCGCTTCTTCAGTTTGTCAAGCCACGGCCAGTCCGGCATATACTGCCCGGCAAAGACCTGCCAGTTTTCCCTGAGAAAACACTCGCACAGGCTGTAGCCCACGCCGCGGTCGGCCCCGGTGATCAGCACAGTTTTCATGGCTCCTCCTTCATACACCACGCCAGCGCGTTGAGCAGCAGCCGCTGGAACTGCGGATGCTCCCACACCGCCAGCGTGTGTCCGGGCGTCAGCGCGCACAGGCGGCCCTCTCCGATCAGACGGGTATATCCCGCCGCCTGCGTGCCGCCTTTTTCGGAACGGCTGCTCAAAAACAGGCGAGCATCCTGCGCAAAGACGTCCATCATATAGTGCTCGTCGCGCGCGGTGAAATCCTCCACGCCTGCCGCGACCGGATGGGTTTCATCCGTCACATGAAACGCCACCTCGCAGCGCGGCGGATGCCCCAGAAACGCAGATCCTGTGAGGTCGGCGAAATCCGGACGGTTCTTCGGCCCGTACACCAGCCCCGAATGAAGCGAAACAAAACCGTGCCCCTGCGCCACATAGTTTTTGAATTCATCCGGCATGACCTCGGTCACGCCTTCCTCAAACCACGGCTCATGGTTGCCCAGGTTGATGCAGTTGCTCTTGCAGCAGATCACAGCGGGATAGCGATGAAGAAGCTCAGGCGTGAGGATATCCTTGGCCGTTTTGACAACGTCGAACTGATATTTTTGCTGCGGAAGCGAAGCCAGCCCGCGCTCGACAACTTCCGCCGGGTGCCACATGTCGTCGCAGAGGACCAGAATGGGGGTTTTGTTCATGTGGAGTCATCTCCTTATGTGCCGAATTGAAAAACTACTCGTCCAGTTCCGTCTTTTTTTCGCCCCAGAGATTCTGATTCGTTTCGCCGGTTTTTCTTCCGTGGGCATCCTGATGCGTATATCCGCCCCACAAGTTGCGATGCGACTCACCGGTTTTCTGTCCATAAACATCGCTGTGGGTTTCGCCGCCCCAGAAGTTGCGGTTGGACTCGCCAACCTTCTGGCCGTTCGCATCGTAATGACTGGTGCCGCCCAGAAAGTTCTTGCGGCTCACGCCCACTTTTCTGCCATATTCATCGTAGTGGACAGTTTCTCCCCAGATGTTTTTCCTGCTTGTGATCTTTTTGGCCATACAAGTCCCTCCTGCTCTGCAGCGTAATATGCTGTTCTGAAAGATGGATTAACTTCTTCGTCCGGAAAATAATGCCACAAATATTGTTTTCGGCAGATGCCAATCAAAATCCTTGCCGACTGTTTCCATGAACTGGTATTTCCCTTCCTTGAGCCTCCACCGCGCTTGTGCTATAATACCATCAGCATACCATAACCGGCGCAGAGCCGAACAAAGGAGAAACGCATATGAGCAGGGAGCGGACATCGGTCATCTTTACGGGAGACATCGGCTTTGACCGGTATATGAACAGGCGCTGGGAGGACGAGGCGCTTCTGTCGCGGCCTCTGCTGGACTTTTTCCACAGCGCGGACCATACCGTGGCCAATGTGGAGGGCGCGCTGATTGATGCGGAGGACGACGGATCGCGCGGAACGTTTTTTCACAGCATGAATCCGGCGGCGGCAAAGGTGTTGGAGAAGATTGGCGCGGATATCTGGAGCATAGGCAACAATCATACGATGGATGCAGGCCGCGAGGGCGTGATCAGTACACGCAAAATTGCGTCGGATATGGGCTGCCGGACCTTCGGCGCGGGACTGAACGTGCGGGAGGCTTCCGAGCCGGTCTATCTGGAGGAGGCGGGCGGCATCGGCATGTTCGGCGTGTCCTATATGGCCGAGTGCATCCCGGCCACGGAAACCGAGCCGGGCGTGTTCCGCTGGGATGACATGGACGCCATCGCCGGGCGTATTGCCGAGATCAAGGCGCGCTGCCGCTGGTGCGTGGTGGTTTCCCACGGCGGCGAGGAGTTCACCAGCCTGCCCAGCCCGTACACCCGTGACCGCTACCTGCGCTATCTGGAAATGGGCGCGGACGCGGTGGTGGCGCATCATCCGCATGTGCCGGAAAACTATGAGCTGTTTGAAAACGGCAAGGCGATTTTTTACTCGCTGGGCAATTTCATTTTTGATACCAATTATCAGCGGGTGCATCCCTATACCGACGTGGGTGTGCTGCTCAAACTGATCTTCACCGAGGAGAAGATGGATTTTGAAGCCGTAGGCATCCGCATTGTGCGCGGTGATGAACGCATCGAGCTTGCGCCGCTGCCGGATGTGTTCACCGACATCCCGGCGGAGGAATATGAGCTGCTTGCACCGCTTTCGGCAAAGGCTTTCATCGTGGAGGAGCGGCGCAAGATGATCTATCTGGAGCCGGAGCGCTTCACAGACGCGCCGCAGGAGGTGTGGGACGGGTACTTCTTCAGCGAAGAACCCGACGGCTATTTCAAGGACGCGCACATGGATCTGAGCCTCATCGTGCCGCTGGCGCAGAAGGCCGAAGCGGGCGAATGGAAAAAGAGCAGGCTCGATGGGGTGAAGAACTATATTCTTCGCCAGCTCGAGGACTGAGGAGAAATCAACGTTAAAGCCGCAGGACGGATGTTGCGTCCTGCGGCTTTGCGCTGTGCCTTTTTGATTTTACTTAGTAACATCCCATTCCATCAGCCCCAGGGCCTGCCTGGCGCGGGCCTCCTCCAGCGACTGGATCTTGGTGATGATGCCGATGAGCGGACGGATTCAGGCCCAGCTTCTGGTAGATGATCGGGGACGGGCCGCCGATGACGTGGGCAAAGGTAATCTCCTTGCCGGAAACGGTTTCCTGTACAATACGGATCTGGTCGCGATGATCATTCATGGAGATTCCCTCATTTGTTTGATTGATGTGCATTTATGATACCATTGAACGGGGGGAAAGTCAAAAGGAGAATCACCTCCCGTTTGATTTGTTTCACCAATTGACATATGCCTCTTTCTGGCAGTATAATAAGGACAACCATGACGCGAGACGTCAAAAATAAAAAAGGAGAAGAAGACCATGAAAAAACTGTTCTCTCTGCTTCTTGCCATCGCCATGCTGCTGGGCTGCATGAGCATCGCATCTGCGGAAATCGATCCTGCTCTCATCGCTGCCGCTCAGGAAGAGGGCGAGCTGGTCGTGTACGGCTCCTGCGAAGAACCCTATCTGGCTGCCGCTGCCCGTCATTTTGAAGAGCTGTACGGCATCAAGACCTACTATCAGCGCCTCTCCACCGGCGAAGTGCAGGCCAAGATCACCGAAGAAGCCGGCAATCCTTCTGCCGACGTCTGGTTTGGCGGCACCACCGACCCCTACAACGAGACCGCCAAGGCCGGCCTGCTGACTGCTTATGAAGCTGCCAACGCCGCCGATCTGGCCGGCCCCATGTACCGCGACGCCGATGGCTACTGGTACGGCATCTACAAGGGCATTCTGGGCTTCATGGTCAACACCGAAGAGCTCGAGCGCCTGGGTGTGGAAGCTCCCAAGGGCTGGGACGATCTGCTCAAGCCCGAATACAAGGACCTGGTCTGGCTGTCCAACCCCAACACCGCCGGCACCGCCAAGCTGATCATCAACACCATGGTTCAGCTCAAGGGCCACGATGAGGCTATGAAGTACTTCGTCGAGCTGGACAAGAACGTTCAGCAGTACACCAAGTCCGGCTCCGGCCCCTCCAAGAAGGTCGGCATCGGCGAGTGCGTCATCGGCGTGGGCTTCCTGCATGACGGCATTGCTCAGATCCTCTCCGGCTACGACAATATCGCTCTGGTGATTCCCGAGGAAGGCACCAGCTTCGAAATCGGCGCCACCGCTATCTTCGAAGGCTGCGCTCATCCCAATGCCGCCAAGCTGTGGGTGGAATACGCCCTGTCTCCCGAGTGTGTGGAGCTGGCTGACGACGCCGAGAGCTATCAGTTCCTGGTCATCAACTCCGCCAAGCAGCCCGCTGCTGTGGAGCCCTTCGGTCTGGATCCCAACAACGTGATCGACTATGACTTCGAAGACGCCAAGAACAACACCACCCAGTATGTGCAGGACTTCTTCGAGGCGCTGGGCGCTGCCGCCGACGGCCGCTTCAAGACCGAGTAATCCGGCACTGCGGTGAATTGATTCACCGGCAATCAAAGCAACCTTACAGGGGGATGGGAGAAATCCCATCCCCTTACCTTTTTTGGAAAGGGTGAATGCCCATGAAAACACGTCAGAGCGCGGCGCTGGAACGCAAAAAGTTCTTTGGCGACCCGGTGATGGTCACAACCATCGTGCTGCTTGTGGTGCTGCTTGCGCTGTTTATCCTCTATCCGCTGGCAATGCTGCTCATGGACAGCGTCCATGTGGTGGAAACGCAGATGGTTTCGCTGGAAAGCGTGCTGGCGGGTCAGTCGCCTGCGCCCTATGAGCAGGATGGGGGAGCCATCCTCGTGCAGGGCAACAAAAATGCCGAGGCCGTGATCGGGCTGGATCAGCTCGATGAGAGCTTCGGGTTCCTGTATGCCAAAAACGGCCGCCTGCTCAAGGAGGGCGACGAGATCGATCCGGCAAAGACCTACGTCAAGGTCAAGCTGGATTACTGGACCGCCGACGCCTTCCCGCGCATCTTCAGCGATTATACCTTCAACACCGCCTTTTTCAATACCCTGAGGCTGGGCTTTATCACCAGCTTCGGCGCGGTAATTGTGGGTCTTCTCTTTGCGTATGTGGACTGCTATGTCAGCGTCCGTTCCCGCGTGGTCAAAAAGATGTTCGACGTCGTGTCGACGCTTCCGGTGGTATCGCCGCCGTTTGTGCTGTCGCTGTCGATGATTCTGCTCTTCGGCCGCGGCGGACTGATCACGCGCAAGCTGCTTGGCATCTATGACAGCGACGTCTACGGCCTGAGCGGCATTGCCATCGTGCAGATCCTCACCTTCTTCCCCGTGTGCTACATGATGCTCAAGGGCCTGCTTAAAAACATCGATCCCTCCATGGAGGAGGCGGCCCGAAACATGGGCGCCAGCCGCTGGAAGGTATTTACCACCGTGACCCTGCCGCTGATGCTGCCCGGCCTTGGCAATGCGTTTCTGGTCACCTTCATCGAATCCGTGGCCGACTTCGCCAACCCCATGATGATCGGCGGCAGCTACGACACGCTGGCAACCACGATCTATCTGCGCATCACCGGCGGCAGCTACGATACCACCGGCGCAGCGGCCATGGCTGTGGTGCTTCTGTGCATCACGCTGGTGTTGTTCCTGGTGCAGAAGTACTATCTCGAGGCCAAGACGGCGGCCACCCTCACCGGCAAGGCCAGCCGCGCCCGCGCCCTCATCGAGGACCGCAGCGTGCGCGTGCCGCTTACGGCCATCTGCTCGCTGATTTCCGCCTTCGTCATCATGATGTACATCGCCATCCCCTTCGGCGCTCTGTTCAAGCTCTGGGGCCGCGACTACAGCCTGAGCCTGAAGTGGTTTGAACAGCTCTTCCGCGACGACGGGTTCAAGGCCTTTACCGACTCGTTTGTCCTCTCGCTCATCGCTTCTCCCATCACGGCGCTGCTTTCGATGATCATCTCCTATCTGGTGGTCAAGAAGAAGTTCCGCGGAAAGGGCTTCATCGAGTTCGTGTCGATGCTGGCCATGGCCGTGCCCGGCACGGTTCTGGGCGTGGGCTTCATTCGCGGCTTTGCCGGCGGCGTGTTCCGCACGGGCTTCCTGCAGGGTGTGTACGGCACGGGCATCATACTGGTCATTGTGTTTGTGGTGCGCTCGCTGCCGGTTGGCACGCGAAGCGGCATATCGGCGCTTCGGCAGATTGACAAGTCCATCGAGGAATCCGCGTACGATCTGGGCGCAGGCAGCGCCAAGGTGTTTGTCTCCGTTACGCTGCCTCTGATCAAGGATTCGTTCTTAAGCGGTCTGGTCACCACCTTCGTGCGCTCCATCACCGCCATCAGCGCCATCATCCTGCTGGTCACGCCGCGCTATCTGCTCATCACCTGCCGCATCAACGAGTTTGCTGAAAAGGGCGCTTACGGCGTGGCCTGCGCCTACGCAACCATTCTGATTGCCATCGTGTATGCAGCCATCGTGCTGATGAACCTGTGCATCAAGTACTTCGGAACCAGCCGAAAAATGCGAGTGAAGGAGAGTGAGTGAGATGGCTGGCAAGGAAAAGAAAGGCGTACGCCTGGAGCACATCTCCAAGATCTACAACGATCCCAAGACCGGCAAGCAGTTTTACGCCGTCAACGACGTATCTCTGGAGATCAAGCCGGGCAGCTTTGTGACGCTGCTGGGTCCCTCCGGCTGCGGCAAGACCACCACGCTGCGTATGATCGCCGGCTTTGAAAGCCCCGACGAGGGCGAAATCTACCTGGGCGACGAGGCCATCAACGCGCTCACGCCCAACAAGCGCGACACCGCCATGGTGTTCCAGAGCTACGCGCTGTTCCCGCACTACAACGTATACGACAACATCGCCTACGGCTTGAAGCTGCGCAAGGTGCCCCGCAAGGAAATGGACGAGCGCATCGAAAAAATCCTTGATCTGGTTGAGCTCAGCGGCATGGAAACCCGCATGACCAACCAGCTTTCCGGCGGTCAGCAGCAGCGCGTGGCGCTTGCGCGCGCCATGGTGGTGGAGCCGAGCGTGCTTCTGTTTGACGAGCCGCTAAGCAACCTCGACGCCAAGCTGCGCGTCAGCATGCGCACCGAAATCCGCCGCATTCAGCAGACGCTGGGCATCACGGCGGTGTACGTCACCCACGATCAGGCCGAGGCCATGGCCATTTCCGACCAGATCATCATCATGAACAAGGGCGTCATCGCCCAGATGGGCACGCCGGAGGAAATCTACCACCACCCCAACAGCGAGTTCGTGGCGGACTTCATCGGCGAGGTCAACTTCCTCGAGGGATCTGTTGCTTCTGTGGAAGGCGACAATTGCACCCTCAGCATCGCCGGCCACAACGTGTCTGTGGCCAATCCTGCCGGATTCACCGTGGGCCAGACCTGCAAGGTCGTCCTTCGCCCCGAGGCCGGCATCCTCGCAGACGAGGGCGCGCTGCCCTGCAAGGTCGTGCTCAGCTGCTTCATGGGCGCTTACCAGAACTATCATGTCATGGTGGGCGACACGCTGGTCAAGCTGGCCGACTACTGCCCCGTGGGCCGCAAGGTCTATCAGGTGGGCGATACGGCGTATCTGAGCTTCCGCGAGGGATGCGTGCATATGCTGTGATGGGACAATAAAAGTGAAAAAGGGCTTGCTGTCTGTGCAAAACGGGCAGCAGGCTCTTTTTTGGTAAAAATTCCAGCCGTCAAGCAAGGTCATCCGCCCGCTGATGCAGAATTCTACCTATCAGAGGTGATACGATGAATACCATTCCCGCATGGGAAGCCGGGCTGCGTCAGAGCGATCTGCTGGCGTTTGTAAAGCGGCTTCAGGATAACGGATTGAATATGCATTCGGTGCTTTTGGCACGGCATGGAAAGTGCTTTTTTGAACGCTATTGGGAACCTTTTGATGCAGATACGCCGCATCGCATGTATTCGGTGACCAAGAGTTTCGTGTCCATCGCCATCGGCTGCCTGGTGGATGAGGGTAAGCTGAATCTGGACGATCCGATCATCCGTTATTTCCCGGATAAGCTGCCCGAGGTGGTGCCGCAGGAGCTAAAGGAGCAGACCATCCGCGATATGCTGATGATGTGCACCTGCTTTGCCGGAGGCAAGTGGTTCCAGCCCGGCGTGACCGACCGCACGGCGTGGTACTTTGCCCAGAAGCCCGACCGGCCCTCCGGCACGCTGTTTCATTATGACAGCACGGGTTCCTATGTGCTGGGCGTGCTGGTGGAAAGGCTCAGCGGCATGGGTCTGCTGGAGTATCTGCGCAGGAAGGTGCTTGATGAAATCGGCGGCTTCGAAAACGCTGAAATCCTCGAAACGCCGGATGGAACGCCGTGGGGCGACTCGGCGCTTCTGTGCACGCCGCGCGATCTGATGCGCTTTGCCCGCTTTGTGATGCAAAAGGGCATGTGGGAAGGCCGTCAGCTGGTGAGCAGAGCGTATGTGGAGGCGGCAACGAGCCGGCAGACGGATAACAATCTGGAAAACGGCGTGCATTATAACCGCTTCGGCTATGGCTATCAGTTCTGGATGACGGCGCAGGACGGCTTCAGCTTCAACGGCATGGGCGGACAGTTTGCCGTCTGCCTGCCTCAAAAGGACCTGATTTTTGTCTGCACGGGCGATAATCAGCTGGCTTCGGCTGAAAAGAGCCCGGTGATTTTTGACGCGCTGTTTGAGTGCATCGTGTCGCGCCTTCAGGACGAGCCGCTTGCGCAGGAGGAGCCCCTGCGTCTGCCGGAACGAAAGCTTCCCTGCGTGCAGGGCGAAGCGGATTGCGAAACGGCTGCGCGCATCGCGGGCAAATGGTTTGTCTGCAAGGACAACCGGATGCAGATTACGCGCTTCAGGCTGGATTTTCCAAGGGAGGATGAGGGCGTCTTTACCTACGTCAACGCCCAGGGCGAAAAACAGCTGCCCTTTGGCTTTGGCAAAAACGTGTTCGGGCTGTTTCCGCAGCTTGGGTATTCCGACCAGCGCGGCAATGTGCATGAGATCACGGATTTCCGCTACCGCTGCGCATCCTCGGCAGGATGGATCGATGGCAACAAACTGAGGCTGCATGTGCATATCATCGACCGGTATTTCGGCCAGCTGGCCGTCACCTTCGGCTTCCGCGGCAATGCGGCAGGCGTGCGCATGGTAAAGAGCGCGGAGGATTTTCTGGATGAGTACGAAGGCTGGCTGAGCGCCTGTCTGGAACAAGACAACGAAACGGAGGCGTAAACCATGCTGTATCTGGGCATAGACTCCGGCGGCACCAAGGCGGCGTTTCTTTTGACGGATGAAAGCGGCCGCGTGATGGCGCGCCATCGTGAACCGGGCTGCACGGCGCTGAGCGGACGCAAGGCCGGGGTCAAACGAATGCTTGAAAACGGCATCGCTGCAATCTGCCGCAAGGCGCAGATTGACAAAAAAGACATCGCAGCGCTAGGCCTGGGCCTTTGCGGCTACGGCGAGGGCGAGGAGATTGCGCAGGAGGTTTCCGACGCCTGCGCCGAAGCCTTCATCCCGGGAAGATATGTCTGCGCGTTGGACACCTACGTGGGCTGGGCCGGATCGCTGCTGATGGAGCCGGGCGTGAACATCATTGCAGGCACAGGCTCGGTGGTCTACGGCGCTGCGGGCGACGGACGCACGGCGCGCGCAGGCGGCTGGGGCGCGGGATGCGATGAGGGTTCCTGCTCGTGGCACGGGCAGAAGCTGGTGGAGGCCTACACCAAGCAGGCCGACGGACGCATGCCCCGAACCGCGCTCTATGAGATTTTCCGCGAGCATTTCCACATCACCGAGGACGAGGCCTTTGTGATGGCGCTCAATCACGAGGTCGCCAGCAGCCGCAAGAGTCTGGCACAGCTTCAGTATCTGCTGGGCAGGGCGTGGGCTGCGGGCGATCCGGCTGCGGACGCCATCTACCGTCTGGGCGCGGAGGAGTTGTATCTGGGCGTGGAAACCGTGGTGCGAAAGCTCCATCTTCCGTGGGACGGACTCAGAGTCTCCTACTCCGGCGGGCTGTTCAAGGCGGGCGAGTGCATCCTCTCGCCGCTTCGTGAAAGGATCGAAGCCCGCGGCGGCGTGCTTGCAGCGCCCGTCTACGAGCCTGACGCCGGCGCCGTGCTGATGGCGATCCGTTTCCATCAGCCGGAATATGATCTGTCGCAGTTTGTATTGCAGGAGGAGAAATAATATGGTCACGATGCTTGATTGTATCCGCCGCGTTCCCCGGCTGCTGGAAGTCATCCGCCTTTCCCGCGAGGAAACCATGAGACAGGTGCTTGAGAGTTATCCGGCGTCGGACATCGGGGAAATCTGCCTCATCGGTTCCGGCACGTCCTTCACCTCAGCCTCCACCGCCCAGTACATGATGGAAAAGTATGCCGGCATGCGCGTGAGTGTCATGCTGCCAAACGAATTCCTGCATGTCCGCACCTACCGCAATCCTCATGCGCTGCATGTGTTTATCTCTCAGACGGGCACCTCCTCGGCTCTTCTGGAGGCGCTTGAAGTCTGCCGGGCCGGCGGGCTTATGAACGCCGTCCTCTCCGAAAAGCCCGATACGCCTGCGGCGCAGAAGGCCGCTGCGTTCATCTGCATGGGCTGCGGCGAGGAGGAATACCCGATCCGCACCATCGGCTACAGCACGACCGTGTGCACGCTGATGATGCTGGGCATGGCCGTTGGTCAGGCCAGAGGCGTGCTCTCGCCTGAGGACGCGGAAATGCTGGATCGTCAGTTCATTTCCGCCATCCGCAACATTCCCGACGTCATCGACCGCACCCTCAGCTGGATGGATCACAGCCGCCGCAGAATCATGCGTTCCCGCTTCATCGGCTTTACCGGCGCAGGTCCCCTGTACGGCGTGGCTATGGAGGCCTCGGTCAAGATGTGGGAGGCTCCGCAGTATCCCAGCGCTGGCTACGAGCTGGACGAAGGCATGCACGGCCCCAATTACGGCTACAACAGCAATGATGCCATCATCATCCTGAACGACCGCGCCAAAGGAGCCGAAAAAGCCCTGGCACTGGCCCGCTACATGAAAAACGAGCACGACAACGGATACATCTTCGGCCTCGACGCCATCGACGGCAGGGATCTCTCCTTCACGCCCGCAGGCGGCGATTTCTGCTGCCTCGAGTTTGCCGCCGCCATCCAGACGTTCATGTACTGCCTGGCCGAGGACGGCGGGCGCGACATGACTGTGCGCGACCCGCATACGGTGATGTACAGTTATTTCAATTCGCACAGCAAGTAACGATTCTTTATCCAAAGAAAAACCGGGCATTGCCGGTTCTCTTCCGCCATGGAAGGAATCCGGTCAATGCCCGGTTTTGGTTTGGAGCTGCGGCAGGATCCTCTGGTTGAACACGCTGGTTTCCATGTATTTATGCATATCTGGAAGCAGTGGCATCCTCAATCCTCCACAAATGTCGACAAAGCACAAGAAACGTCGATTGACACCCCGTCCGCAAAAGCGATATGATAAAAGGTAGATAAGTTATCGGAGAAGAGGGATCCCATGTTCTCTCACATTCAAAAGCGATTAGGACAAAGATCGGTGTTTATGATGGTGATCAGTCTGTTCTTTCTGATTACCATACCGATTTATATTCTCGGTTTCGGCATCTATCACTGGGGTTATCAGACCATGGAGCGGGAGATTACCTCGGGACTGGAATCCTATCTGACTGAAGCGCGGCTGACGCTGGAAAGTGAAGTCGAAAGAATCCGTCAGCTGCAGTTTTCGTGTCTGAATGACGAGGATCTGTTCTATACCATCAATGCAGAAAACATTATGACGCCGTTTGAACGCTCCCAGTCGCTGCTTCGTATGCAGCACAGGCTGGAGGTGCTGCAGGAGAGCTCTGTTTTTATCGACGATGTAAAGGCCTGCCTGATCCGCACGGGACGCATGGTGTCCGCGCAGAAGGGCGTGGAGGCGCTCGGCGGAAACTGGCAGGATATCCTGTATGCGCCTGTGGATCTGGCGGAATCGCGCATCACGTATCTGAATGGGAAGCTATATCTGTGCGCCTCCTATCCGACCATTTCGCCCGATCCGGATGTTGAACCGCTGTATACGCTGCTGATTTCTTTGAATATGGATACGCTCAGGCAGCGGCTTTTGTCCTTCAACAGCTATGAAAGCGGAACCGCTGCGCTTTATAACGGGCAGAATGACTGGATGCTGCAAAAAGGAAGCGCGGAACTTTCCGGACAGATCGTGTCTGATCCGGCGGTGCTGAGTGCGCTGGTGCAGGGCCAGTCCCGGCGCGTTTCCCATCAGGGCAGGAATTATCTTGCGGTGGGCAGCCATTCGGAGTATCTGAACATGTCCTTCTTCTCCTGCGTGGCGGAGGAGGATGTTTTCGGCGGATTGTGGCATTACCGGATGCTGTTTTCCGTGTTCTTTCTGGTCATGCTGGTGGTTGCGGGCGCGTTTTCCGTGGGCAGCTATTATCTGATCCGGCGTCCGATGAAGCGGCTGGTCAGTTCGCTTCGCAAGGTGGAGAAGGGTGATCTGAGCATTCGTATCCAGCATAAGATGAACGATGAATACGCCTACCTGTATGATACGTTCAACAGCATGGCGGATGCGCTGGAAAACCTGATTGAAATGAACTATAAGCAGACACTTCTGACCCAGCAGGCGCAGATGAGGCAATTGCAGACGCAGATCAATCCGCATTTCCTTTATAACAGCTTCTTTACCCTCTACCGCATGACCAAGGATGAGGACTATGAAACCGTAACCGAGTTTCTGGAGTATTTGTCCAACTATTATCACTACATCACGAGGGATGCGCGGCAGGAGGTTACGCTCAGGGAGGATATTGCCCATGCGGAAAACTACGCGCATATCCAGCAGATCCGCTTTGCCCGCAGAATCCGGGTCATTGTGGATGAGCCGCCGGCTGAGGCGCAGACGATGGAAGTGCCGAGGCTGATTGTGCAGCCGCTCCTGGAAAATGCTTTTGCCCACGGCCTCAAGGATGTGGACGAAGGCGGTATTCTGCATCTGAGCTACGAGAAGACGCCGGATGGGCTTTGCATCTGTGTGGAAAACAACGGCGCTGATCTGGATGAAAAAACATTGAGTGAACTGCGCTCGCGCATGGACGATCCGTCCGACAGGGTGGAAGTAACGGGGCTGATCAATATCCATCGCCGGATGCGGCTCAGGTTCGGTTCTGCGGCAGGCATTCGCGTGGAAGCCCGCGAGGGCGGCGGCGTGGCTGTCAGACTGATGATTCCGGGAAAGGGGGAGCGGCATGTACAGAATCCTGATCGTGGATGACGAGGCAACCATCACCGATTCTCTGGTTCATCTGGTGCAGACGTCGCTGGAACAGGTGGACGTGTATCCGGCCTATTCTGCCAAACAGGCGCTGGCCTATGTGCAGCGCGCCGGATTTGATATCCTTGTCACCGACATTCAGCTGCCAGGAATGAACGGCATCGAACTGCTGGAGCGGGTGAATCAGATCCTTCCGCAGTGCCGCACGCTCTTTCTGAGCGGGCATGACGACTTTGATTATGCCTATCAGGCCATCCGGCACCATGCGAAACGCTATATCCTCAAAAACGAAAACGATCAGGTGCTTCTGGACGCCATTGGCGAATGCATCGCCGACATCGAGCAGGAGGCCCGGCAGAATGAAGCCCTGATCCGCGCGCAGGAGCTCATGGCCCAGTGCAGGCCGTACCTCAGACGCGACTATCTGGAAAAGCTGACGCACGAAAGCGTGCATAATGCCCAGCACGTGTCGGCGATGTTCCGTCAGTATGAAATCGCACTGGATCTGACCAGACCGGTTCTTTTGCTGGCCGGCAGGCTGGACGAACCCGGCAGCACCGAAACGCCCATGGCGGTTGATATGGTCGTTCGCAACTGTCTGCAGCCGGGACTTCACTGCGAATGCTGCTGTGCACGCTCGCATTTTATGCTGTGGATGATTCAGGCAGCCGCAGGCGATGAACCCGCGCAGGCGGTCATGCGCGTACGTGCTGCTGCGGAGAGGCTTCAGCGAACCTGTGAGCAGACGCTGCACGCATCCGTGTCCTTTCTGCTCAATACCACCCTTGTCAGCTGGACGGAACTGAGAGCCAAAACAGACGAGATGTTCCATGTCATGGGCTATGTGCTGGAAAAGCAGGAAAAGATGGCGTTTGTGTACCTGGATTATTTTGATCGGGAGATCCGCCATTTTTCGGCCGCTCCGGACCAGCACAGGACGCGCATGGCGGAAATGTGCGAGGAATGGCAGCAGGCCGTGCAAAGCGGCGAAACCGAGGCGTTTGAAAACTGCTGCCACCGCCTGCAGGCCTTTGTTTCTGCGCTTCACGAGGAGCCGTCGCGGGATGAACTGCTGTTTTTCCATAACCTGCATACCTCGCTCATTCAGGCGGTGCAGCGCTATGATCTGGCGGACAGGCTGGAGGATGAAAAGCTGTTTGAACTGATGCTTCGCAACCCCTTTTCCGGCACGTCCGCGCAGGTGGTCAAGCGTATGATCTATCTGGCGCAGAAGATCTGTCAGATCCGAGAAACCCACCGCAGAACGCGCGATGACATTCTGGTTCAGAATGTGAACGAATACATCGCCGCGCATCTGCATGAGGATCTGTCGCTGGTGGCGCTTTCGGAAAAGGTATATCTGAATCCGTCGTATCTGTCGAGGCGGTACAAGGAGGTATCCGGTCAGAACCTAAGCGACGTCATCACACAGATGCGGCTTGCGCGCGCCATGGAACTGCTCAGGGAGGAAAAATGGAAGGTCAGCGCCATCGCCGAACAGGTGGGGTATCTGTCGGCGACGCATTTCATCCGCGTGTTCAAGAAAGCAACCGGGATTACCCCGCAGGAATGGCGAAGCAGACAGTAAAAAAGTAAAATTCTCGCAGTGAATGTCAAAACTGTCTGATTTACCACCTGAACAAGCATGAATTACAATGGAGACACAATAAGAAACGGAGGTGCTTCTGAGATGAAGCAATGGTTTAGTCTCCTGCTGGCACTGATCATGATCGTATCCTGCGTTCCCGCCATGGCGGATCCGCTCGGCGCCTATGCCGACACGGTGGTCATCACCTCCTCCAAGGACTTGGGAGCCAACTCGCCCACCTTCCCGGAAGGCGATTCTCTGGAAAACAACGTATGGACCCGTCTGTACAAGGACGCGCTGAACGTGGAGGTTGACTTTACCTGGTCGACCAACGAGCAGCAGTATGCGCAGAAGGTCAACGTGGCCATCACCGCCAACGAGCTGCCCGACGTGATGAAGGTTTCCGCCGCTCAGCTGAGCATGATGTATGAAAACGGTCAGCTCATGGACATGACGGACGTGCTGGAAGCAAACATGTCCGATCTCGTGCGCAAGACCATCTACGCCGACGGCGGCCTGTCCCTTGATTCCGCCACCTTCGGCGGCCGCCTGTACGCCATTCCCAACATTGGCTCCGGCCTGCTTTCCGCCTATGTGCTGTGGATCCGCACCGACTGGCTGGAGAATCTGAATCTGGAAGCCCCCAAGACCATGGATGAAATGCTCGCCGTGGCCCGCGCCTTCAGCACGCAGGACCCCGACGGCAACGGCGTGGACGACACCTACGGCCTGGCCATGTACAAGGATCTCTTCGACGGCGGCTTCAGCTGCATGGAAGGCTTCTTCAACGGCTTCGGCGCCTATCCCAACATCTGGATCGAAAAGGAAGGCAAGCTGGTGCACGGCTCCGTGCAGCCCGAGGCCAAAGAGGCTCTCTCCGTGCTGCAGTCCATGTATCAGGAAGGCCTGCTTGATCCCGAATTCGGCGTCAAGGATTCCGGCAAAGTGAGCGAGGACGTAAGCGCCGGCAAGGTCGGCATGTTCTTCGGCGCCTTCTGGAATGCCGCCATGATCAACGACGCCAAGGTCGCCAATCCCTCCATGGAGTGGCAGCCCATCGCCATCCCCACCGCTACCGGCGAGCTGGCCAAGGCCCAGATTCCCTTCGGCACCAGCAGCTACTACGCCGTGAGCGCCAATTGCAAGAACCCTGAAGCCATCGTCAAGCTTCTCAACCTCCAGATGGAAAAGAACTACGGCGAAACCGCCGAGCCCACCAAGTATAACATCACGCCCGAAGGCTACGGCCCCTATGCCTACACCGTGATCGCTCTGGAACCCACCATGAAGAACTTCGAAGCGGCTGTGAAGGTGACCGCTGCGCTGGAAAACGGCGACGTGAGCGCCCTCAACGACGAGGAGAAGGGCTACTACGACATGTGCGTGCTCTGCCGCGACGGCGATTATGGCAACTCCAACTGGCATCAGATGAAGATGTTCGGCCCCAACGGCTCCCTCAGCGTCATTCAGACCTACAACGACGCCGGCAACATCATGGTGGACGAGTTCTACGGCTCCGCCACCCAGACCATGAGCGAGAAGCTGTCGACCCTCAAGAAGCAGCAGCTCACCGACTTCACCTCCATCATCATGGGCGAAGACATCGGCGCCTTTGATACCTTCGTAGCCAACTGGAACAAGCTGGGCGGCGAGAAGATGACCGAGGAAGTGAATGCGTGGTACGCTTCCGTGCAGTAACAGCCGGTAGATCCTCGAATTCTCAGTAAAAGAGGAGGAAGGGCGGGAATCCTGATTCCCGCCCTTTGTGATATGAAAAAGAGAAGCTTTCGCAATCTGCCATTGCATCTGATGCTGATCCCGTCTATGCTGATGATTCTGATCTACGGATACCTGCCGCTGATGGGCAATATCATGGCGTTTCAGAAGTTCAACCCGGTAAAGGGCTTTCTGGGCTCCAGATGGATCGGCTGGGAGAACTTCCGCTATGTGCTGGAACTGCCGGACACGTTTCAGGTGCTGTGGAACACCTTCTTTATTTCGGCCATGAAGCTCGCGGCCGGAATCATCGTGCCGGTTTTCTATGCCCTCCTGCTCAATGAAATGCGCAGCGTGCGCTACAAGCGCATATTGCAGACCATGATCTATTTTCCGCATTTCCTCAGCTGGGTCATCCTCTCGGGTATTCTCATCGACCTGCTCTCGCCCTCCACGGGTCTCATCGGCGTGGTCATGAAATCGCTCGGTCTCACGCCCGTCTACTGGCTGGGCGATGCGGATGTGTTTCCCTTCACGCTCGTGCTTACCGAAACGTGGAAGGAATTCGGCTTTGGCACCATCGTGTATCTGGCGGCGCTGACCTCCATCGATCCCACGCTGTACGAGGCGGGCATGATCGACGGTGCAACCCGCTGGCAGCAGACGCGATACATCACCATTCCCGGCATCATGCCCACGGTGATGCTGATGATGATCCTGAGCATGGGCAATATCCTGAACGCCGGTTTTGATCAGGTGTTCAACCTCTACAGCCCGCAGGTCTACCGCACAGGCGACATTCTGGATACGCTGGTGTACAGGCTGGGCCTTGTGGATATCCAGTACGGCGTGGCAACGGCGGTGGGACTGTTTAAGTCGTTCGTTTCGTTTGTGATGCTTGCTGTGTCGTATTTCCTGGCCTACAAGTATTCCGACTATCGTGTGTTTTAGGAGGCGGCCCATGCGCTCAAAGCATTCTGTATCTCCGGCTGAGCGCCGCAGCCGCGGCGAAAAGGTATTTACCCTGTTCAATTATGTTTTTCTCACACTGTCAGCTGCAACCTGCCTGATTCCGCTGCTGAACCAGCTTGCGATTTCTTTCAGCACCTCCTCAAGCGTTGCAGCCGGACGGGTGTTTCTGATCCCGAAGGAATTCACGCTGGAATCCTATCGCTTCATGGCGCAGCGGCCTGCGTTTTTCCTCTCCTTGTGGATGTCGGTAAAGCGCGTGGGCATCGGCGTGCCTCTGAGCCTTGCTTTGACCATTCTGGCCGCCTATCCGCTCTCCAAGGAAAACAGCGAGTTCAAGGCGCGCAAGTATTACATCTGGTATTACATCATTCCCATGATGTTTTATGGCGGACTGATTCCCAGCTATATCGTTGTGCGCGACACCGGCGTGATCGACACCGTGTGGGCGCTGGTGCTTCCCTGCGCCATCAATGTGTTCAACATCCTGCTGATGATGAACTTCTTCCGCGGTCTTCCGCGCGAAATGGAGGAAGCCGCCACCATCGACGGAGCCGGACACATGCGCGTGCTGTGTCAGATTGTGCTGCCGGTTTCCGCGCCTGTGCTGGCCACGGTGACGCTGTTTTTCATCGTCAACCACTGGAACAGCTGGTTTGACGGCCTGATTTATATGAATCAGCCGGAGCGCTATCCGCTGCAGACCTATCTGCAGACCATGGTCATCTCCAAAAACCTGACCACCATGGACAGCCTCCGCGATGTGCGCAGCATGGCCAATGTATCCGACCGAACCGGCAAGGCGGCGCAGATCTTTCTGGCGGCGGCTCCGGTGCTGGCGGTGTATCCGTTCCTGCAGAAGTACTTTACCACCGGCATCGTCATGGGCAGCGTGAAGGGATGAAGGGAGGAAACCCCATGTGGAGACTGGAATCGTCTGACCGGAGAGTCCTGGTGGAAGGCCATGCGTCTGATCATGCCGTGTGCATGAACGTATGGAGGGACGGCGCAGACTGCCTGACCATCGACTTCGGTTTGGTGCTGGACGCAGGCACGGTTTCGTTTGAAAACGAGACGCTTCATGATATTCGATCCATCAGCGAAAGCTACAGCCTGCCTGCCGGCAAAATGGAGACTTATCACATCAGCGCCTGCGAGCGGCTGATTGATTATGGCGATGTGGCGCTGAGAGTCCGCGCAGACAGGCAGGGCGTCGCCTTCCGTTACGAAATCAGCCAAAATGCAGCATGCGTATGTGAGGAAAAAACGCGCATCTGTTTTGATGAGGCCTATGAGACGCTGTATGCGCAGGATCTGTTCAGCACCTATGAGCGGCCATACGAAAAGCGCAGCTGGACGGATGCACATCAGCAAAAACTGGGCATGCCGGTTCTTCTCAGGGCTGCGCACGGTTGGGCGCTGGTGAGCGAAGCGGAGCTGCTCTCGAGCGCGGCATTCTGTTCCTGTCATCTGGTCGGCGATGAGGACAGGAGCCTTTCGATTGCCTTTGCTCCCGAGGAGAATGGACAGCCTATCCCGATTCATACGCCCTTTGCCTCTCCATGGCGCTATATCACGCTGTGCGACAACCTCAACGAACTGGTGCAATCCCATTTTGCTTTCGATCTCTGCGAGCGCAGCCAATTGGAGGACAGCGCATGGGTTCGTCCGGCGCGTGCACTCTGGGCGTGGTGGGAATATGAAAACGGCGCGCAGCTCTACACCGAATCCCGTCATTATGTGGATACGGCTGCAGAAATGGGCTTCGAAGCGGTGGTGCTGGACTGCGGATGGGACGCAAACTGGGTGCCGACGCTGTGCCGCTATGCCCATCAGAAGGGTGTGCAGCTCTGGCTGTGGACGGACCGTCACCGCGTTGACACGCCCGAAAAAATGGAACGCTGGCTTCCGATGTGGGCTTCGTGGGGCATTGACGGCCTCAAGATCGACTTCTTCGAAAATGATTCCCTTGAAACCATGAAGGCGTACCGCATGCTTCTCAAACGCACGGCGGAACTGCGCCTGATGGTCAACTTCCACGGAGCCACAAAGCCCGCGGGCGATGGCCGCACATGGCCGCATCTGATGACCACCGAGGGCATCATGGGCCTTGAACATTACAAGTGGAGCGATATGCCCGACGCTGTGCACAACTGCACCGTGCCCTTTACCCGAAACGTGTGCGGCCCCATGGACTATACGCCGGTTGGCTTTACGAACGCCAACCGCAACACCACGCATGCGCATCAATTGGCCCTGCCCGTGGTGTTTGAATCCGGCGTGACGCATTATTCGCTCTCTGTTTTCCTGCTGGAAGGCTGGGCGGGCACGAACTTCCTGAGAAGAACCAAACCGAAATACGACGAAGTGCGCGTGCTTGCCGGTCATCCGGGCCGGGATGCAGCGATCATGCGCCGCAGCGGCGAGGAATACTTCATCGGCGCGATCACCGCAGAAAAGCAGCAGATGAATCTGAAGCTTGATTTCCTGCCCGAGGGAACCTTCGAGGCGGAAATCTACGAGGATGATGAAAAGGACCAGATGCTCAGCGTACGCCGTCAGAAGGTGAATGCAGACACCACGCTATGTCTGCCGCTCAAGCCTTGCGGCGGCGCAGCGATTGCGATTGCACGCACGCTTTCTGAACCTCCGGCAGCTGTCAATCAGCTTCAGGTGATTCATGCAGCGGAATGTGAGCCGCGCGGCGGAAGCGAACCCATGCGCTTTGTGGACGGCCAGACCGGCATGCTTCTGTATGGCGGGATGAACTTCCGTTTAAATGCCGTACGGACGGGCTGGCATACGCTGAGGATCTATTATACCGCTGTCGGCAGGCCGCGTGTGTCTGTCAGAGGCGGAGGCAAAGAGGAGCTTCATACGCTTGGCGAAGGAAAGAGCTGGTTTGACATGCGTTCCTTCGATCTGCCTGTCTTTCTGAGGGAGGGAGATAATGAAGGATCTCTCGAACGTGCAGACGAAGCGGTTGCCGCTATTTCCAGAATGGTTGTGCTCAATCAGAATCCGCTGCGCTGGGAAATCTACGGCAAGGAGGACGCAGTTCTCACAGGTAACGCAGAGTGGACGCAAAACGTTCGCGGCGTCTGGGAGGCTGTCGGACTTGGCATGGGTGCGGAAATCCGCTTCGAACATATCCGCGCCCAAAAGGATGGCCTCCACATTCTCAGCATCCGATACTGCGGAGGAGAAAGCCGGGATATTTCCGTTCAGGCAAACAGCGATGAGCCCATTCACACCTATCTCCACAGTACCTCTGGCTGGGGATTCCCCACATGGACGAAGGCTGAGAATAAGGAACTGCTGCTTCATCTGCACAAGGGTGAAAATTGTGTTCGCCTGTTCTGTGATCATGGACGGATGTCGCACATTGTGTCTGTGGCGGTGTGCGAGGATGAACTGAGCAAATAAAAACTGCATATCGCAGCGTACATAACGAAACCACGCCATGTTTTCCGGAGAGGATACGGCGTGGTTTCGTTCTCTTGACTGGGGGATATATCTGTTTTGGACGGGTGGTTTGCCAGCCTTGCAGGATATGGAAAGAATGATTTATTGTTTCTGTTTTCTTGAAGTAAACCCCAAAAAGCAATCAGCATTCTCGAATTACATGCCGTTTTCGGGCTGATTTTTTCCATTTCAGATTGTTTTGTTTGACACTGGTTTTGAAAAAAGGTACGATAAAGCCATCAGATGAAATCTACAATCTGTTTAGAGTCGTCCCGATTTGATACAAGGATGTTTGCAGCGGAACAAGTGCCAAAACGGGAGGACTTATTTGCAGACCTCCGGAAAACTTTATTGTATCTTCATTTTTTCACGGGAGGAAAGATATGCTTTTACCTGATGATTCCGAGCGCCTTGTGCTGGATCTGTCCGATCCGGAGCGCGTCAGTCTGATTGCCCGTGCGCTGTCCGTGCCCAAGAGGCTGGAGATCCTCCGGCTGCTGGGCGAGAAGAACGTGATGAGCGTCAACGAGATTTCACAAACGCTGAACATCCCTATCTCGTCCACATCCACCCATATCAGCATTCTGGAAGAAGCCAAGCTGATTGTGTGCGAGCGGATGTCCAGCATCCGCGGTACCATGAAAATGTGTACCCGGGTGAGGGAAAGCATCCTGTTCCATCTGTGCGAGGATCCGCCGCACAGAACCAAGCAGTATATGCAGTCCATGCCCATCGGCGCGTACAGCCAGGCGGAGTCCATCACCTCTCCGTGCGGACTGGCGTCGCAGCTTGGGCCAATTGGCATCTATAACAAGCCGAGCTGCTTCTATCTGCCGGAACGATTGGACGCGCAGGTTTTGTGGATGCAGAGCGGCTGCCTGTGCTACCGGTTTGCACCGCTTCTGGACAATACCATTGAGCCGGAGTATCTGGAACTGTCCTTTGAAGCATGCACGGAGGCGCGCGTGGATACGCCGGACTGGCAGACGGAAATCCGCATCACCATCAACGGCTGCCTCCTGGGCGGCAGCGTCTGCTCCAGCGATACGGAGGGCCGCAGAGGCAAGCTCAATCCGCCGTGGTGGCCGGATGTGTCCACGCAGTACGGCGAACTGCAGAAGTGGCGCGTCACCAAAAACGGAACCTATCTTAATGACGTCAAGATTTCCAATGTGAAGCTGAGCGATCTGAAGCTGAACGAATGCAGCCGGATCAACGTGCTTCTGCATGTCCCCAGCGACAGCCATCATGCCGCCGGACTCAATTTGTTCGGCACAGGCTTTGGCGATTACAATCAGGCCATCCAGCTGGTGATCGGCTATCAATCTCAGGAATAAAAGGAGGAAACCGCATGATCCGCCTGTTTACGGCATCTGATCTTCCCGGCGTTATCTCTGTGTGGAACGAGGCTGTCGAAGCCAAAGAGGTCGTTTATTATCCGCTGACGGAAGCGTATTTCCACAAAAAGTTCGAACAGGATCCCAACTATGATCCCAAGTACACCTTCGTTGCTGAGGAAGACGGAAAGATCGCGGGATTCATCAACGGCGTTGCCAAGAAGGTGTTTTTGGGCGGCGAAACCAACGAGAATACCCCCGGTTTCCTGACCTGTGTGTTCGTTGGCAAGGAATACCGCGGCCGCGGCATCGGCAGGGCGCTGGTGGAAACGCTGGGCGAGGCGTTCAAGGCAAACGGCAAGAGCACCTTTGCCGTCAATGGCAATAACCCCATCAACCTTGACTGGATCGTGCCCGGCACGCCCGGCCATGACCATAACAACGCGCCCGGCGTGGACGTGGACTGCCCCGGCTTTGCGTTCCTCAAAAAGCTCGGCTTCAACGATCTGCACACCGAAGTAGCCATGTACCTCAACCTCAGCGAGTACAAGCCCTGGGACGAGCTCAAGTCCCGTCAGGAGGCGCTCAGGGCGCAGGGCATCGAAACCGGACGCTATGACGCAAGCCTCGGCTATGACTACGACACCATGTGCGACGGCGTGGAAAGCGAATACTGGCGCAGCGTGCTTAAGACGGAAATCCAGTGCCACCGCGACGGCGTACCCTGCACGGATATCCGCTTCATTCCCAACGGCATCGTGCCCGCAGGCCCGCGTCCGATTCTGGCGGCTACGCATGAGGGCAAAATCGTCGCCTTCACCGGCCCCGTGGACAAGCAGATGAGCGGACGCGGCTGGTTCTCCGGCATCTGCACCGATCCCAACTACGAGCGCCGCGGCATCGCGTCGGTTCTGTTTAATCTCCTTATGCAGGAGTTTGTGGACGAGGGAGCCGCCTTCTCCACGCTGTTTACGGGCGACGACAACCACGCCCAGAAGATTTACAAAAACGCCGGATTGCGCGTTGTGAAGCGCTTCAGCATCATGAAGAAGGCCCTGTAATCATTGGCTCAAACCGTTTCGGCGGTTGCAATAGCGCGAAAGCGTACGAACAAAAAAGGAGGTACCCAAATGAAAAAACTGTTGTCTGCTCTGCTGGCCCTCACGCTTGCCCTGTCTCTGATCGGCGGCGCTGTGGCCGAGACCACCTGGGAGTCTGAGAACCTGGCGTGGAAGACCAACAAGGATCCCATCACTTTCTCCCTGTTCCACAACATGACCTGGGCTCCCATGGATGTATGGGGCGAGGATCACGTATCCCAGCAGGTGACTGCTGACACCGGCATCGCCTTCGAAGTGACCAAGCAGCAGGATGCTCAGCAGCTGGCCACCTACGTTGCCACCGGCGAGCTGCCCGATGCGGTCTTCGTATTCGGCGCTTCCAACATCGACCTCATGGAAGACTATGACGTGTGCTATGCCTGGGACGAGCTGATCGCCCAGTATGCGCCCGAGTTCATGGATCTCATCGACCCCACCGACATCCAGATGGCCACCAAGGAAGACGGCCACTTCTACACCCTCTACACCCACGTCCGCAACCAGGACTACTGGGATGATCCCACCCAGGGCGTTTCCTACGGCGAAGGCACCATCTCCTTCCGTCAGGACATCCTCGACGAGCTGGGCAACCCCGAAATCAACTCCACCGATGATTTCTACGCCGTGCTCAAGCAGGTGAAGGAAAAGTATCCCGACATGATCCCCTACCTGCAGCCCGACTCCAACGGCGCCTACCTGGCCCACTGCTTCGGCGTGGACTATGACTCCAACAACGGCTACGGCACCCTGGACGCCGACGGCAACCTGATCTGGGTGTACTCCGACAAGGAGCCCCTGAATGATTATGTGCTGTTCGCCAACAAGCTGCTGCGCGAAGGCCTCATGAGCCAGGAAGCTCTGGTTTACACGCAGGAAGAAACCAAGGCTGCCATCATGGCCGGCAACGTGTTCTGCTACGCCGGTCAGTGCTACGACGTTGACCAGTGGAACGAAGCCCTGGCCGGCGTGGAAGGCAACACCGCCTACTACACCTCCATCCGCAAGCCCCTCACCGTCAACGGCGAAGTGAAGATGTCCCAGACCTATGGTCAGGCTGGTTTCGCCGGCTTCTACATCACCCGCAACTGCGAGGATCCCGCCCGTCTGATCGCCCTGATGGAGTACATGCGCTCTCCCTACGGCGATAAGCTGACCCAGTGGGGCGTTGAAGGCCTCGACTACGAACTGGTCAACGGCTATCCCATGCAGTTCGACACCTACTCCTGGAAGGAGCGCGGTGACAACGTATGGTACTTCCAGGCGACCTTCGCTGTGGAAAACCAGAAGGCTCTGGCTGCCGCTGCCGTCAGCGAGAAGTACGGCCAGGTGGCCCACCTCGTAACCGACTACAAGCCCTACTGGCACTACGACGTAGCTCAGGCTCTGGTGCAGAATGCTGCCGCCGGCACCCGTGAAGGCGACATCTATTCCACCCTCGACAGCCTGCGCAAGCCCGCCATCAACGGCGCCATCACCGCTGCTTCCGAGGAAGAAGCTGCCGCCAAGATGGAAGAGTTCTACGCCGCCTGCGAAAAGGCCGGTCTGGCTGACTACAACAAGTTCATCAACGATCAGTATCAGGCGATCAAGGCTGGTTTCGCCAAGTAAGCCAACCCAAATTCAGGAGGGCGGGCGCTGCCCGTCCTCCTCTTTTCCTCAAAAAATGTCCTATTACTCAAGCGTAAGGAGCTGAGACGCTTGGCTAACATTCTTCCTTCCATTACGGAACAGCCGCGTTCCGTACGGTTCAAGCGCGGCCTGAGGCGTTTCTGGGCGCAGCGCTATCTGCAGTTTTTTGCGATCATGGGCTTTGTGTACATGATCATCTTCAATTATCTTCCCCTGTTTGGCATTCAGATTGCATTCAAGGATTACCAGCCCAAAATGGGATTCATGGGCATGTTTACCGCGCCCATCACATCCGAGGGCGGTTTCTATCACTTCAATACATTTTTCCGCGACCCCAACTTCGGGCTGGTCATGCGCAATACCATTGTGCTCAGCCTGCTCAAGCTGGCCTTTTCCTTCCCGGTGCCGATTCTGTTTGCACTGGCCATCAATGAGATGCGCGGCAGCTTCTGCAAGCGCATTGTGCAGACGGTATCCTACCTGCCGCACTTCATTTCGTGGGTCATCGTGTACGGCTTGGTGTTTAACTTCTTCAACTCCTCCAACGGCGTCATCAATTCGCTTCTGGTTGCCGCCGGAAAGCCCAAGATCGAGTTCCTGACCGGCGCGGAATACTATTACGCCCTGGCCGTGCTCACCGACATCTGGAAGGAAATGGGCTGGTGGTCCATCATCTTCCTGGCGGCCATCAGCGGCATTGACCAGAGCCAGTACGAATCCGCCAAGGTGGACGGCGCGTCCCGCATGCGCTGCATCTGGTCCATCACGCTTCCCAACATCAAGGGAACCATCATGATCGTGCTGATCATGTCCATCGGCTCCCTCATGAGCGGCGGCATGGGCGGCTCCAACTTCGACCAGTCCTACCTGATGGGCAACTCCATCAACTACGCGCGTTCCGTTACGCTGCCGTACTACACCTATCAGATGGGCCTTACGAAGTTCCGCTTCAGCTATGCAACCGCCATCGGCCTGTTCCAGTCCGTGATTTCTCTCTTCCTCGTGGTTAGCAGCAACTTCGCCAGCAAGAAGCTGACGGGTTCCAGCTTCTTTTAAGAAAGGAAGAGTGACATATGAGCGCAAAGAAGCAATATCACATCAGGCGCACTGCGGAAGACCGCGTGATCAGCGTGGTGGTCGGCATCATCATGCTCTCGGTTTTCCTGGTTACGCTGTACCCGTTCTGGTATGCCGTGGTTCTCTCCTTTAACGAAGGAACGGACGCGCTGCGCGGCGGCATCTACTTCTGGCCCCGCAAATTCACGCTGGACAACTACGGCGCCGTTTTCGGCATCGACTACGTACCCACGGCCTTTATGGTCACCATTGCCCGCACCGTAATCGGCACGGTGGCCTGCGTGGCGTTCACGGGCCTGTTCGCCTACGCCTGTTCGCACCGCAACCTCATGTTCAAAAACGTGTACATCACGGCCATGATGATCGTGATGTACGTCAGCGGCGGTCTGATTCCGCAGTACATGCTCTATAAGCTTTTGGGCCTGATGAACTCCTTCTGGGTCTACATCATCCCGAATCTGTTCGCATCTTTCAACTGTGTAATCATGATGAACTTCTTCCGCGACATTCCCGACTCGCTGGAGGAAGCGGCAAGGCTGGACGGCGCAAACGATCTGCGCATCTTCTTCCAGATCATCCTTCCCATCTCCATGCCGCTGATTGCCACCATGGCGCTGTATTCCGGCGTGTGGCACTGGAACACCTGGACTGACTCGGCCTTCTTCGTGACCGACCGTGATCTCAAGACCCTCTCCAACGTCATGATCACGCTGATCAACCAGTCCGAATCGGCCGCACAGACGGTATTCGGTACCATCAACCAGAAAGAACTCACCTACACCTCCCAGACCCTGCGTCCTGCGGCCATGGTGATCTGCGTTGTGCCTGTGGTGATGGTCTATCCCTTCCTGCAGAAGTATTTCGTCAAAGGCGTACTCATTGGTTCCGTCAAGGAATAACAAAATACCTATGAAAAAGGAGAGTATCCACATGAGCAAAACCATTATGGCCGTCGGCGCCCACACCGGAGACGCTCAGCTGACCTGCGGCATGCTGCTTGCCAAGCACGCCATGGCTGGCGACAAAATCATCATCGTTGACCTGACTGCCGGCGAGCGCGGCACGCCGCTGGGCATGACCCCCGCTGAATTCCGCGAGCAGAACGTGGCCTCTGCTGCCGAATTTGCCAAGGGTCTGGGCGGCGAAAGCATCGTATTCGACGTTCCCGACGGCGAACTGTACCCCTCCAAGGAAATCGAACTCAAGCTTGCCCGCATCATGCGTGAAAAGCAGGTCAACTCCGTGCTCTATCACTGGCCCAACAGTATGCACAAGGATCACATCGCGGCCAGCGAAATCACCACCAACGCCAATTTCTTCGCCTCTCTGGGAACTTTCGACCTCGACGGCCTTAAGCCCGCTCCCATCGGCCACAGCATGTTCGCTGAGAACTGGGAAGACGCCGACGGCTTCAAGCCCTACTACTACTTTGACGTTACCGAAGCGTTCCCGCTGTGGAAGGAAAACATCAAGAAGCTGTGGCTGGCTGAGAACTCCCGCGACTTCAAATATCTGCGCTACTACGAGGCCCTTGCCATCACCCGCGGCGCGATGATCAAGACCGACTACGCCAGCGCTTTCGCCATTCCTGAGTATGAGAAGCGCGTGAAGCTGGAAATGCTGTAAGAATCATTGTGAAATGAATCAATTACCGCCTGCTGCAGGAGACTGCGGCAGGCGCTTTTTTGTCCAAACCTATCAATTTCATAGACAACTCACAGAAAGCTATGATATATTCAAAAAAACCATACACAACACATCAGGGAGGAAGCCAAATGGACGCTACGGTTGTATTCAACAACGAACGCAAGCTGGAGGAACTGGGCGGCGGCGTATGCCGCAAAGTGCTGGCCTATAACGAGCAGATCATGATGGTCGAGGTCGTTTTTGAAACCGGCGGCACAGGCAGCGTGCACGTGCATCCTCATGTGCAGAGCACCTATGTGCGCAGCGGACGCTTTCGTTTTGACATCAATGGAGAGAGCGTGGAAGTTGCCGGCGGCGACAGCATTGTTTTTCCCTCCGGCATTCCGCACGGAACCCTTTGCCTGGAGGCCGGAACGCTGATTGACGTATTCACGCCGATGCGTGAGGATTTTGTACGGTGAGGATTGAGCGGGACTATTGCAAAAAATGAGCCGGACAATCAAAGCACAAGGCCTGATGTCCGGACATAGCGGATCCCGCTCCACCAGTTCCAGCAGATAAACTGCATCGCCTGATACAGGAACCAACATCATAATGATATCAGACAAAAAGAAAATCGGGAATGGCTCGTCGGCGAAAAAAACACATGATTCGCAAAACAGGGCGTCATCTTCCAAAAGTTCTGCTCAAAGCCTGAATCCAGCATTGGGCTATTTCGGCATGCCCGCGTGCAGTCGGATGCGCCCCGTCCAGCGTTTCGTATGTCTGTATCATGCCGCTGTGCTGCAGGTCAACAAACATAACGTTCTTTTTTCTGCAGGCCTTGCGGATGACTGCGTTGTACTTCCGCAGCGGATCGCCTCCGTTGAATCCCTGTTCGAACCGCCATTGAGGTGCATTTCTGACCCGTGATTCAAGCACAGACGCACATAGAATTCTCGCCTGAGGATATCTGCGTTTGATATTTCTGAGCATCAGGTCATACGCATCACAAAAGAACAGAGGGTTGTGTTTTCGCAGCCAGAAAGCTTTTTTTCGGACAGGCACATGATACCCGAAATCATTCAGCCCCAGATAGATGAAAATCAGATCCGGCTCGTCTTCATTGCTGAGCGCATCGATGCGCTCAGACGTATGAGCGGCCGGAAATTTTCCGCCGCTTACACGCGAACCGGAAAAGGAATTGTTTACGCACAGTTCTCCGCCCAGATAAGTGATGACCTGACTCCACCATGTGTCTTCTGCTGAACGCAGACCATTTCTGAGCTGCTGTTTGTGGTCATAAAAGATTTTGTATCCGGGTGGATTCCATCCTGAGAACGTACTGATCGAATCACCCAAAACAGAAATACGCATAAGCAGGATACCTCGAATGAAACAACGGAAAATCAAGCGGCATGGCACATACAGCGTACCGCAGCTTCACCGCGCGCAAGTCGTTGGAGACGAAGCGGTCTGAGAGCAGGCTGGTCAGCGGTCTTTGCTGTAATCTGAAAAGACTTTCAGATAATCCCGCCAGTTCGTTTCGTTCATACCGGCATATTCTGATCTTTTTTGACGTTACTTTGTTACATGCCACTCGCGGCTCCAGCGCGCCGTCTGTCCCGGAAGGATCTGAAGCGGTTTATAGACCTCGGCGGACACGCAGTATTCCGTGCCCCACAGATACACGGTGGACGGCGTGAAATCAATCTGTTCAGAAATGGATGCGGCTGTGCGGCTGCTCCACAGCTTCCACGCACAGGGCTGTTCCATGGCCGTAACCTCGCACGGCGCGGAGAAAGAACCCTCCACCGGCTTTGTCCAGCCCGCTCCGGACTCAGTGGTCACAAAGCAGCTGCCCTCTTCGGAAGGAAGCTTTTTCGCACAGTACAGTTCCAGATGATGGGTCTCATCCGTTTCCAGACCGCCCAGAGAGACGAAGTTATGGCAGTATTCCGCAATATCCAGCGTTTTATCGCCCGTGTTTTCCAATTCATACTCCTGCCGGATGACCTGTCCCTGCAGCGTCACGGTGCGCTTTTCACGGTAGGCATAGCCATTCACCATGGGAGAAATGCATTCGAACACGGCTGTATGATCATCCGCCAGGACCGTTGTGGGAAGTCCGGCAAGGCGCTGCTCATCCACAATTCTCCACGGATTTTCCGTGCGCCTGAGCACGCCTACACCGACCTTCAGATATTCCTCGCCCACTTCAGAATCCATCTCGATTTTGAGGCATTTGTACTCGCTGCACAGTCCCACGCCGCCGGTACTGGTCTGATGGCTCTGCGAACGCTCCGCTTCCGTGAAGCATACATCGCCCAGCCACAGGCCCGAAATGAATCCTGCATGAGCAAAACGCGTACGCTGATAATCCTCGCTCCAGGGCGTAAGCAATTCTGCCTTCAATTCGCCGCTCTTAAGATAAAAACGATCACCAGTCAGGATGGGTTTCATCATTTGTGGACGCCTCCTAAAAGACTTTTCTGATCTTGATAGTACAATGGTTGGGGTGGGTTGTCAATGGTGGAATGGGGGAGTGTTTTGAACGTTCGGGAATGAACTGACAATCCTCCATATCCCCTTTGCCGCCCTCACATTTTTTGTTATAATATCCCTGCCGTTTCATTGATCAACATTGATCCGGGGAGGATGATCCTGATGAAATATTCCCTGAACCGCCGTTTCTGGCGAAATATCTGCTGTGCGGCGCTGTTTTTGCTGTGTGCGCTGATCTGCATGCATCAGACGCCGGTGCTGGCGGAGGAAACGTATCCGTTTGTGGAGGTCAAGTCCGACTATAAGGAAGCCTATTGGCAGGAGTTCGTTTATAGCGACCGCATGCTTCTGGCGGATTCCACCGCGGACGTGAATCCGGAAGTGGCGAAGGTGGCGGTGTCGCTGGCTGCCGGCGCGTACCGGACCGATGATATCAACTCCATGCTGGAGCAGATGGGCTTCAGCAGCGAGAACTTCCAGTTCTATGAGCGCAATATCAACTATAACGATCTGGTGGCGTATACCATTGGCACCAGAAAGATTCCCGGCACCAGCAAAACGGCGGTGATCGTGGGAATTCGCGGCAGCGCCCAGAATGCGGAGTGGTTCAGCAACTTCAACGTCGGCGCGGGCCGTTCGGATGACGCGGATCTTTTCGATCCCGGAGATCATCTGGGATTCCATCTGGCTGCTTCCAATGTGTGGGATTCTCTGGTCAGCGTTCTGTCCACCATTGAGTATGAGGACCGCATTGTTCTGCTCACCGGCCATAGCCGCGGCGCTGCGGTGGCCAACATTCTCTCTGCGTGGCTCAACGAGGGTTATCTTGTGCCGCAAACCCAGCTGTGGGGCTATACCTATGCCTGCCCCAATGTAAGCAGAAACATCGAGAAAGAGCCCTATCCAAACATCCATAATTTCAATATCACAGGCGATATGGTCCCCAGCATTCCGCTCAGGAAATGGGGCTATGGCCGTCATGGATATACGCATAACATCATCGCGCCTGAAAAACTGTATCAGACCGTCGTGGGCCGGGCGTATACCGGCGCGTCGGTGACCACGCATTATGAGGATGCTTTTGAGGCCATCGCGCCCACGGCGGAATCGCTGGAGGATCCGACGCGTGAATTTATGCTCATGACCGTGGCGTATCTCATGGGCGGTCACGGCGACGTGAAAATGGAAGAGGTGGCCATCAAGTACCTGACCGATCACCGCAGTTTTCTGGCAAAGAAGTATTTCACGGAAGTTGTTATCAATGAAATGACCGACGTCAAGGACGCCTTTGAAGCCGGGAAAAAGCACGCCGAGGCGACGCTGAAGGTGGTCTATCAGCTGCAGGCAGAAACCGAGGGCATGACGCCCGAGGAGTTTGAGGAGCACAGGGAACGCAATCTGGAGGCGTATAGCGAGATCATGGGCACCACCGGCGTTCTCATTGAAACGCTGGGAGACTTTCCTGAGGTCATTTCCATTCTGCTCAACGCCATCCAGTATGCGGATGAAGCCGGTACCGTGGCCGGTGCGCTTATCTTCGGTTCGGAGGAAGCCGGAGAGGACGGCAACATCCTCCAGTCGATTCTGGATGCGCACCTGGAGCCAGTGTACATCTGCGGAATCAATGAGAAGTACTTCGGCTATCAGGGCCGGATTCATAGCTCGGCCGATATCGCCCTGACCGGGGATATCCTCACCGTGGGAGCGCGCTGCTTTGAAGGAAGCGCCATCACCGAGTTTGACGGCAATCAGGTGGAATATATCTCCGATTCCTGCTTTGCCGATGCCTGTCAACTGAAGGAACTCGTGATTCCGGATACGATCGTTCATATTGGCAGCAATGCGTTTACGGGTACTTTCGGACTGGAGCATATCACCCTGCCCATTGAATGGTCCAGAGTTCATCTGTTTAACGGCGGCTGCACGAATGTGAAGACGATTGAGTATACGGCGCAGTCTGACGGCGTCATGCCGGAGCGCAGCGATCACCAGTATGCCGATAACAAATATGAGTATACGCTGGAATATGCCTGCCGCGGCAGTCTGGAGAAGATCGTATACAATGAAGGCGTTGTGGAAATTGCCGACTTTGCGGCTTTCCCCGGTTACAGCGGCAGCAGCACGCTTCAGGAAATCAGCCTGCCCTCAACGCTGAAGAAGATTGGCGTTCGCGCATTCTCGCGCACGGCGCTGCCTTCGCCGATGCTTTCTGAAAATGTGGAGGAGCTTGGCGGCTATGCGTTTGCGGAGTGCGCCGGTATGACCTCGGTTACCATTCCTGCGAGCGTAACGACCATGGGAGGCGGCGTGTTCATGGGCTGCGATGCGCTCAAGGATATCGTGTTTCACAACACCCGCATTGAAGCGGAATGCTTCGCTGGATGCGATGGTCTGGAAACGCTGACGATTCCCAATCATATTGTCTATATTGGTTACCGTGCATTTGATTCCTGTACGGGGCTTAAAAACATTACGATGCCCATTGAACAGTCGTGGTTCCATACCTTTACCGGCTGCAGCAATGTAAAGCAGATCACATACACCGCGCAGAGCAGCGGCGTGATGAAGGACAGAACCGAGGGTCAATACGACGATACCCACTACCAGTACACGCTGGAGTACGCCTGCCGGAGCAGTCTGGAGAAAGTGATCTATGAGGAAGGCGTTACGTCAATCGGCAATTTCGCCTGCTTCCCGGGCAACAATTTCAGCGGCGGCAGGCTTACGGAAATCCGTCTGCCCTCGACGCTGAAGCGGATTGGCATTCGCGCATTTTCGCGCACGGCGCTGCCTTCTCCGATGCTTCCTGAGAATGTGGAAGAGCTCGGCAGCTATGCGTTTGCACAGTGCCTAAGCATGACCTCCGTTGCCATTCCCGCGAGCGTAACGACCATGGGAAGCGGCGTGTTCACGGACTGCGATGCGCTCAGGGATATCGTGTTTCACAATACCAGCATCGAGACGGAATGCTTCGCCGGATGCGATGGCCTGGAGACGCTGACGATTCCCAACAATATTGACTTTATTGGTTACCATGCATTCGATGCCTGTACGGGTCTGAAAAACATTACGATGCCCATTGAACAGTCGTGGTTCAACACCTTTACCGGCTGCAGAAGTGTGGAACAGATTACATACACTGCGCAGAGCAGCGGCGTGATGAAGGACAGAACCGAGGGCTATTATGACGATACCCACTACCAGTACACGCTGGAGTACGCCTGCCGGAGCAGCCTGAAAAAGGTGATCTATGAGGAAGGCGTCACGTCAATCGGCAATTTCGCCTGCTTCCCGGGCTCTGATTTCAGCAGCAGCCAGCTTACGGAAATCCGTCTGCCCTCGACGCTGAAGCGGATTGGCCTTCGCGCATTCTCGCGTACAGCGCTGCCTTCTCCGATGCTTTCTGAGAATGTGGAAGAGCTCGGCAGCTATGCGTTTGCACAGTGCCAGAGCATGACCTCGGTTACCATTCCTGCGAGCGTAACGACCATGGGAAGCGGCGTGTTCATGGAATGCAGTGCGATCAGGGATATTGAGTTCCGCAATGCCCTGATCGGTGCAGAGTGCTTTGCTGGATGTACGAGTCTGGAAACACTGGTGATTCCCAATCAGGTCGCCTCCATCTACAAAGGCGCGTTCAATCGCTGCACAGGGCTGAAGGACGTTACAATGCCCATTGAACAGTCCTGGTTCAGTTTGTTTGATGGCTGCAGCAATGTGAAGCGGATCGAATACACCGTACAGAGCAATGGCGTGATGCCCGGCAGAACGGCAGGCAATTATGACAATACCCGCTACCAGAACACGCTGGAATATCAGTGCCGCGGTACTGTGGAAAAGCTGGTCTTCAACGAAGGCGTAACCACGATTGCCAACTATGCCCACATGCAAAGCAGCGTGCTTTCTGAGGTTGTGTTTCCGTCCACGCTGCGTGAAATCGGCCTGCGCGCCTTTGAAAACTGTCCGAATCTGTCCATGATCAGCCTTGGCGAAAAGGTCGAAAAGATCGATCCGACGGCCTTCAATCAGTCTTCCATGAAGGTTGTATGCATTGAGGATTCCTATGCATACAACTGGGCTGTTGGCAAGGGCTATTGGGCGCTGTGCTGCTGCAGCACGCCCGAAACGGTGCTGTTGCAGGCTGAGCTGCCCACCTGTACGCAGACAGGCCTTTCGGAGGGCTGGATGTGCGAAAGCTGCGGCGAAACGCTGGTCGCGCAGGAAATCACGCCTGCAGCCGGACATGCCGTCACGCTTGGCGCTGCCTGCTATGAAACCACGCAGGGCGAAAGCATTTCCGTTCCCTTCGTGCTGTCCTGCGGCGGCGTGTGCGGCCTGGACGTACACTGGCGCGATTTCTCCGGCCTCAGCGGCGTGGCTGAAAATGCGGTGGAGTATCCGGCGGAGCTTCCCGGCGGCGGCCTTATGCAGGTATGGATCGGCGAGGACGAGGCGCAGGCTGCCGGCTGCACGGTGATTGTCCATGCGGCTGATCAGCTGATCCTTCCCAGCCATGCAGCGGAAGTGGCCAGCGAGGCTTTTGCGGGCGTCGCGGCGGCGGAAGTGATCCTGCCCGAGGGCATGGTCAGCATCGGCTCCCGTGCCTTTGCGCAGTGCGAAGGTCTGGCGCTTGTGACCATTCCCGACACGGTGAAATGGATCGCGGAGGATGCCTTCGAGGAAACCGACGGCGTTGTGGTCCTGTGCAGCGAAAACAGCTTCGCTGCGGACTATGCCCAGCACAAGGGACTGGTCTGGCTGGTTCCGTAAAGGAGGACTCTGGTTTTGTACCGCCCGGAACGGTTGCGTTCCGGGTGGTTTTTGTGTAAAAAACAGCAAAAAGAAAAACGCCCGGGTCGTTGTGACTCGAGCGTTTTCTGCTGGTGGAGCATAGGAGACTCGAACTTAAAAAACAGAAATAGAGACATGCCTGGAGCATTGGATGGAAACAGACACTTTCTCGAAAGCGTGCTGCCTTTTCGTCAGAGCAAGATGCCTTCAGAATGACCGGCTGTGAACCCGCATTCTCACCCCCTTGCCCCTTCATACCACGCGGCGGAAACGCTGCGTTTTTGATATATACCTCCTTCAAAATCAGACAAAAATTGATATGCATCGAAAAAATAATGAGTAGCAGCCAAAGAAGAGAAACTGCTATATTATTAGCGAAAAACAAGAGCGGCGTCAAAAAAGGAAAAGAAATAAGTACCTGTACCAAAAGGAGTGCTGTTGTATGAAATTGGTCATTGGTTCCGATCATGCGGGTTTTTCTCTCAAGTGCAAGGTGATCGACCGCATTCGCGCGGAGGGTCATGAAATCGCCGATATGGGCAGCTATGATCCCAATCCCGTCGACTTTCCCGATATTGCTCAGAAGGTATGCGCCAAGGTGCTCAGCGGCGAAGCTGACCGCGGGCTGATGTTCTGCGGCACGGGCGTTGGAGCGGCTATCGCCTGCAATAAGGTGCCCGGTATCCGTGCGGCGGTGTGCCATGATATCTATAGCGCGCACCAGTGCGTGGAGCACGACAACGTGCAGATCATTGCCATGGGCGGCCAGATCATCGGCGATATGGTGGCCATGGACATCATCCGTGCATTCCTCAAGGCTGAGTTCTCTACCAGCGAGGAGTTCCGCCGCAGGGTTGCCAAGCTCGAAAAGATGGACGCTCAGCGTTCCTGACGGATTCATCATATGAATAAGGAGGAAACCGCAATGAAGAAGCTCACCCTGTCCCAGAAGGAAGAAATCCTGAACCTGTACGACAAGATGCGCGTAACCGACGTGCGCGACGGCATGGACTGGATCGGTTACCATCACTATGGTTCCATGGGCCCCAACATGCGTCCGCTGTGGCCCACCAAGGCCATGGGCTTTGCCAAGACTGCCCGCTACATTCCCTATGACCGTCCTGTGCCTCAGGGCTGCATCGGTGATAAGTATACCGAGTGGTCCAACTGGTTCTATCAGAATGTGTGCATCTATCCCTGGATTGACGAGGCCGAAAAGTACGACATGTTCTGCATCGACCAGTCCAACCTCAGCGTAGGCCTCATGGGTTCCATGAACTCCCTGATTCCCATCGCGCTGAAGGGTTCCTCCGGCTACATCATCGACGGCGGCATCCGCGATACCGACGAAGTGATCGCTGAGAAAATTCCGGTGTGGAGCAAGAAGCGCATTCAGCCCATGGATCAGGCCCGCATCCAGTACGAAAACCATAACTGCAAGATCAATCTTGACGGCGTGTGCGTCAATCCCGGCGACTTCGTAGTGGCCGACGGCGACGGCGTCATCGTGGTTCCCTCCGATCTGGTGTACGATGTTGCCAAGTACGCCGCACAGGAGATGAATCATGACAAGCCCGAACGCAAGTGGCTTTATCTGCGCGCCGGTCTGGAGTTCGACGACAGCGTGGATGTCGAGCTCACCGATGAATTCATCGCCAGGATGGACGCAAACTTCGGCTACAAAAAGTAATTCGGCATTTTGAAAACAAGGCCGGGGCGGCAATGATTCGCCCCGGCTTTGCACATGCGTGCGAGGAGGCGGAGGACAAATGATGGAAGCCGGACGGGAAACGCTGTTTGAAATGCGCAACGCGGCTCAGATAGACTTTGCAGTGCTCAGGCGGAATATGCCCTGCGCCCGCAGCCTGCATAAAGAACTGGAACTGGTGCATGTCTGCGCAGGCGAACTGAAGGTGCTCATCGATGACGAGTGCGTCACAGTAGGCATGGGCCAGACGCTGGTTATCGGCGGATTTGTGATTCATGAATTCGTTCCTCCGGAAAACGAGGTGACGGCGCTGCGTGTAAAACTGGCGGCGCAGTGGCTGGAAGCGCCTTTCTGGGATGATGACGAGCGGCAGCGGATGCGGAACCTGTTTTCGCAGGCGTTTGTGCTGGGAGAAGACAAACGTCTTTTTGCGATCTTTGCGGCGCTGGAACAGGATCTGGGCAGGCCGCTGTGCGCATATTGCTGTCTGGCGGAGATGATGAGGCTCTCTGCGCTTCTGCTGGAGGAACCTGAGCTGATTACGCACTTTTGCAAAAATGCAATCGCCGGGCTTGGCAGCCTGTCGGAAACGCTGGAATATCTCCATCTGCATTGCGGCGAGGAGATGACGCTTGGCAGGCTGGCCGCACACATGGGCATGAGCGAGAGCTACTGCTCCAAATATTTTCATCAGATGCTGGGCGTGACGTTTACGGAGTTCGTCAATACCCTGCGTGTCAGCGATGCGCGTCACCTGCTTACCAACACCAACCGCCCGGTCATTCAGATCGCTGAGGAGGCGGGATTTGCGAGCATCCAGACCTTCAACCGCGTATTTCGCAAGATCTGCGGCTGCACGCCGTCGGAATACCGCGCAAATTCCCGTGCCAACCGGGTCGGAATGAAGGAAGGAGACGTCGTATGAAGCATCGTTTTCATTATCCGTCGCTGCAGTGCCTGCTGTGGGGCATCTACGGCGTGGGACAGACCTATCTGAACCGCTATCTGCTCGAGGCAGGGCTCAACAACACGCAAATAGGCCTCATGCTTGGGTTTTCCACCGGTGCGTCGTTCCTGCTCCAGCCATTTTTCGGCGCGCTCAACGACAGCCGCCGCCTGACGGTTCGTCAGGTGCTGCTTGTGTGCTCGCTGATTCTTTGCCTGACCATGGCCGGACTTTTGCTGCCGGTAGGGCTGTGGACGGTGGTTGTGCTTTATGCCGCCGGCAATACCATGATCAATGTCATGCCTTCCTTTGCCAATGCGCTGGGCGTGCAGGGCGTCAAGGCTGGAATGAAAATCGATATCGGCCGCGCCAGGGGGCTGGGTTCGGTTGCGTTTTCGATTACCTCGCAGCTGGCGAGCTGGCTGATTGCTTCCTGTGGCATGAAGACCGTGCCGGTGTTCACGCTGATTCTTGCGCTGGGGCTGGCGGTGACAGTCCATATGTTCCCGACGCTCCGTGTGGAGACGGAGCAAAGGGATCGCGGAGGCGACGGAGCAGCTGCGTTCTTCCGGCGCAATCCGGGCGTGGCGCTCTTTCTGACGGCTGGAATGCTTCTGACCATCAGCCACGGCGGTATCCGAAACGCCATGTATCAGATTGCGGTGTGGAAGGACGACGTCGGCGCCCACGGCACAGCCATGTCGGTAGCGGCGTTTCTGGAACTGCCGGTAATGTTTGCCTTCAGCTGGCTGCTGACCAAAAAACGCTGCTCTTTCTGGCTGAGATTCTGCTCGGTGTTTTTTGTGGTTAGGAGTCTCCTGATGTGGCTTGTGCCCGGCGCGGTCGGACTATACATGGCGCAGACGGCGCAGGCGCTGGGATCGGCCATGTACATTGTGGCGTCGGTGTATTACATCGCGCAGGCGCTCAAAGGAACGGACGCTGTGCGCGGACAGTGGTACGCCGGTACGCTGGGAACGCTGGGTTCGCTGATTGCCTATGTGTCGAGCGGAACGCTGCTGGACCGCGTAAGCGTGCCTTCGCTTCTGATGATCACAACGGCTGTGGCGTTTGCAGGCGCCGTGCTGATGCATCTGGCGTTGTGCAGGATTGAGAAAGGATAACGCGAGTTGACAAACAAGCTTTGCGTTTTTATAATAAAGATATGAAACGTCGTATTTATTCACAGATGCATAACAGAGGGCGGGGTGACAGTATGGCAATCAGCAAGAATGAAATCCGCATGAATCCGCAGTCGGCAATCGAATTGTATCACCTTTTTCTGGGCAAGCCGCAGTGCTCGCCGGTGGATACGTTTTATGTGTCGGATAAGCATGTGCACAAGGAAGTCGAGCTTGCCTATGTAACGCGCGGCGAAGTGGAGATCATGGTCGACAAAAAGCTCTACACGGTGCACGAGGGCGAAATCCTCAGTGTCTGCGGCTATGCGCTGCATCAGTATCAGCAGAAAAAGGTAGACGCAGATATTGTAAAGGTCAAGTTTCTGGACGAATGGCTGCTGCTGCCGTTTCTGGATCCGGAGGAGAAAAACGCAATCGGAGAGATGTACAGCCGCGTTTTCATCGCCCGTACGGATGACTATCTCAAGGAACTGATGCGCAGGATGATTCACGATCAGCCGGAAACGTACGACGCCTTCGACTGCTTTGGCAAAATCTGCGAGATGACGGCGTACCTTCTGGCGCATCCTGAACTGGTGCAGATGGGCGAGAGGGCGGAGATATCCAGCCACCGCTACATGGGGCAGGCGATTGCCTATATGCAGGAGCACTGCTCGGAAAAGCTGACGCTGAAAATGCTGGCGGATCATCTGGGGCTTACGGAAACCTATTGCTCCAAGTACATCAGAAAAAACACCGGCATCACCTTTGTGGAATATCTCAACGTGCTTCGTGTCAACCGTGCGCAGCGGCTTTTGTGGGTTACGGACTTCAGCGTGTCGGAGATTTCCGAGCTGGTGGGCTTTTCCAGCGTACAGACGTTCAACCGCGTTTTCAAGCAGCAAACCGGCAAGCTGTCGCCCACGGAATACCGCAAACTCAGGCTGTCCAAAAAGAAGGAATGAATCCATTCCGGAAACAAAGAGCTGTATCCAACCGGATACGGCTTTTTGTTTGTCAAATATGGAAGAAAACCGGATTATAAACGCAAAAAGACAGAATATGAGTAGAAATGTGGATTGTTGATTCGATATAATGAAGGTGAAAACAAACCGGGAATATCTTTTTTTTCACCCATCAGCCGCCAGCGGAATATCGCATCTGTCTGCGAACTGTCGTCACACCTGTAAAACTTCAAAAAATGAGTAACTTATGTGTACGGGGGCAATTTGCGCATTTTTTTGCCCCTGTTTTTTTGTTTTTGTTATAAATACAATAAAATAAAAGAAATTGACAAAATCAAAAATGATAAAAATTGAACAAATTTTGATATGGTGTGCAGAAAATGATTGAAAATTAACATGATATCGCCGTATCAAAGACAAAAAATGAGTAGAAACTTTCGGTTGACAAGGCTATAATGAAATCATCAAAAGCGCCGATGACGCGCGAAAGGAGAAAACAGCTATGACTTATCAAGAGGAAAACAAAAAATTGATCGAGCTTTTCAGCCCCTGCCGCGTAACGGACGTTCGTGACGGTATGGACTGGATGGGTTACCATCACTACGGCACCGTGGACAAGAGCGTTCGTCCTCTGTTCCCCGCCCATGTGGTCGGCATCGCCCGCACCGCCCGTTACCTGCCTTACGAAGGTCCCGCTCCTACCTGCACCGGCGACGAGTACACCAAGTGGGCTCACTGGTACTACGGCAATGTCTGCACCGATCCCTGGGGCAAGGACATTGAAGAAGGCGACTTCATGTGTCTGGACATCGCCGGTCTGGACGTTGGCCTGCTGGGCTCCAACAACACCCTCTCCTGCCTGAAGAAGGGCTGCGTTGGCTTCCTGACCAACGGCGGCGGCATCCGCGACACCGACGAAGTCATCATGCAGAAGATCCCCGTATGGTCCAAGCATGTTTCCCAGGGCATGGATCAGGCTCGTATCCGCTACCTCGAGAAGGACATCCCGATCGCTATCGGCGGCGTTGCCATTTATCCGGGCGACGTGGTCGTGGCTGACAACGACGGCGTCATCGTCGTGCCGCGCAAAGTGGCTTACGACGTCGCCAAGTACGCCTGGCAGGAGATGAACGGCGACAAGGCCAGCCGCCAGCAGCTGTACAAGGATCTGGGCTGGGAGCTCGACGACACGGTCATTCCCGTTGAAGAGAAGAAGTAATTCTTTCTGACAACGGTTTGGACACCCCGTAACTCTATTACCTAAAAAAGAAAGGAAGGTCCCAACATGAAGAAGTTCCTGTCTCTGCTGATGGCCGCCATGATGCTGCTGTCCATCTGCTCCGTCGCTCTGGCTGAGGACACCACCATCCGCATCATGTGGTGGGGCGACACCGCCCGCCACGAGAAGTACAACAAGATCATGGACGCTTTCGAAGCCGAGAACCCCGGCATCAAGGTTGAGCGCCTGACCGCTACCTGGGCTGACTACTGGTCCAAGCTGCCCACCATGGTTGCCGGCGGCGACGCCCCCGAAGTCATGGGTATGCATGCCCAGTATGTGGCTGACTATGCAGGCCGCAGCGCTCTGTATGATCTGACCTCTCTGGTTGAGAAGGGCATCCTCGACACCACCGACATTCCTGCTTCCGTGCAGGCCAACGGCGTCGTCGGCGGCAAGCTGATCGGCATCCCCATGGGCCTGACCGTGCAGACCCTCATGATCAACAAGACCCTGTGCGAAGAAGTTGGCTTCGAGTATCCCATCGACGAGGTTGTGACCTGGTCCCAGTTCGCCGAACTGTGCAAGGAATTCCGCGCCAAGGCTCTGGAAAAGGGTATCGACGCTTACCTGATCGGCGAGGTCACCGGCTACACCGCTTACCAGTACTGGGTACGCTCCAATGGCCGCGATCTCTACACCGCCGATGGCCAGCTGGGCTCCACCGTGGAAGACGCTGAAGGCTGGTGGGGCTACTGGAAGGCTCTGCGCGACGCCGACGCCATTCCGGATGCCGAGACCGTTGCCGAAGCTGCTACCGCTACCCTGGAGCAGAACCTGTTCTCCACCAAGAGGGTTGCCATGTTCAACCTGCCCGTCAACCAGCTGTGGCAGTATGTTGCCTACCTGGCCAACGACGAGCTGGATGTTTGCCACATGCCCAAGGGCGACAACGGCGTGACCGGCGCTTTCATCGAGGGCGCTCTGTGGTCCATCTCCGCTTCCGTGGCCGAGGATAAGGTTGAAGCCGCCGGCAAGCTGCTCGACTTCATCGCCAACAAGGAAGGCGCTGCTCAGTACATGCTGATGGACCAGGGCGTACCCTGCAACACCAAGATGGCTGAGTACATCTCTCCCATGCTTGACGCTCCCAACGTTACCGCCATCAACTTCGTGAACGAGGTTGCCACCTTCGTTGAGAAGGGCATCAACTTCGCTCCCACCGGCGCCAACGCCATCGATACCGTGTTCGGCGACTGCCGTGAAGCCGTGGCTTTCGAAGCCATGACTCCCGCCGAGGCTGCTGCCAGCTTCGTCGAGCAGGCCAACGCCATCATCGAGGAAAACAAGAAGTAAGATTCCTTTCGCGGGTTGCCCCGTGATGCTACGGGAGGCCGCGGCGAACCATTCACCGCGGCCTCCTTTCTTATCAATGAAAAGTACCCCAATGGTCGGGGTGGGAGGAGGTTCACATGCTTCAAAAACGCAAAGAAGCGATTGCAGGCTACTTGTTCATGACACCCTGGCTTCTGGGTCTGTTTTGTTTCACTTTGATTCCCATGGTCATGTCCTTTTTCTATTCCTTTACGTCGTTTGATATGCTGACCGATCCAATTTGGGTTGGTTTCGGCAACTATGTCAAACTCTTTACCAAGGACGCAAAGTTTATCAAGAGTCTGGAAGTTACGGTCAAATTCGTGTTTCTGGGCGTGCCGCTGCAGCTGGCTTTTGCACTGCTTCTGGCTGTTATTTTCAAAAAGGATCGACCCGGCGTGCGCTTCTACCGCGCGGCCTACTACCTGCCCTCTCTGTTCGGCGGCAGCGTGGCTGTCTCCGTTCTGTGGCGTAACCTCTTTAACAAAACCGGTATCGTCAATCAGGTGCTTGGCATTTTTGGCGTTGCCGGCAAAAACTGGATTGCTTCCCCGTCTACCGCTCTGTATACGCTGATCGCGCTGCAGGTATGGCAGTTTGGCGCAACCATGGTTATTTTCCTCGCCTCCCTGAAGCAGATTCCTGAGGATTACTACGAGGCCGCAACCATTGACGGTGCAAGCAAGGTTCGCCAGTTCTTCCAGATCACCCTTCCTTTGCTTACTCCGATGGTGTTCTTCAACATCGTTATGCAGTTCATCAATGCGTTCCAGTCCTTTACCTCCGCGTTCATTATCTCCGGCGGTACTGGTTCGCCGCTGAATTCCACCCTGTTCTACTCGCTCTATCTCTACTTGAAGGCCTTCCGCGAATTCCAGATGGGCTACGCTTCCGCCATGGCGTGGGTGCTGCTGGCCATCATCGGTGCGATCACTGCCCTGATGTTCGCCTTTGCCAACAAGTGGGTTTACTACGATTAAGAAAGGAGATGGGCATATGAAAAAGTTTCTGAAAGCCGCACGTTTCCATGTTCCCGTTATCCTTTTCGGCATTTTCATGATCTATCCGCTGCTGTGGATGCTTTCCGGCTCCTTCAAACCAGCCACGGAGATCTTCCAGAGTTCCTCCCTGCTGCCCAGCGTATGGACCTTTGACAGCTATGCCTATGGCTGGCAGGGTATTTCCGGATACTCCTTTGGTGTATTCCTGAAAAACTCTTTCCTGCTGGTATTCATCGTTATCATCGGCAACGTCATCAGCTGTTCTCTGACGGCCTATGCGTTCTCCAAATTGAACTTCCCGCTGCGCTCGTTCTGGTTTGCGATCATGATGGGCACTCTCATGCTGCCCGGCCATGTCCGCCTGATCCCGCAGTACATCATCTATAACCACCTCAACTGGATCAACACCTATCTGCCCCTCACGGTTTGCAAGTTCTTTGCAACGGAAGGCTTCTTCGTGTTCATGATGACGCAGTACATGCGCGGCCTGCCCAAGGAGCTGGACGAAGCCAGCCGCATCGACGGCTGCGGATTCTTCCAGCATTATCTGCAGATCATCATGCCGCTGTGCGTGCCTTCCATCATCACCACCTGCATCTTCTCCTTCATCTGGACGTGGAACGACTTCTTCTCCCAGATGATCTACCTCAGCAATGTAGGTACCTACACCACTGCTCTGGCGCTGCGCCAGTACGTGGACTCCATGGGCAACAGCTACTGGGGCGCTCTGTTCGCCATGTCCGTGGTATCGCTGGCTCCGCTGATGATCATGTTCATCGCGCTGCAGCGCTATCTGGTTGACGGTGTGACCGCAGGCAGCGTCAAGGGCTAATCACAGGTTCACCAATTACACACGTCAGAAAGGGGAGCATGCATGAATACCTTTGAAAGCAATCAGTTTGGCCGCTGGATCGTGATCCACCTGTTCAAGGGCGAGGATGTTCTCAACAGCATCGCCGCCGAATGCAAGCGTCTGGGTGTAAAAAATGCAGTGGTTGCCAGCTGCATCGGTTCGCTTCGCAAGGCCAGCTATCACCGCATTGAAACGCTGGAGGCCGACGCCACCAACACCTATATCACCTACGAAAAACCCACCGAGCTGTGTGCGCTGCAGGGTTTGGTGATCGATGGCGAGCCTCATCTGCACGCCGCATTCTGCGATCCCGAGAACAGCTACGGCGGACATGTCGAGCCCGGCTGTGAGGTGCAGTATCTGGCTGAGATCTGTCTGATTGAGATTCTCGGCGTGGACCTGTGCCGCAGACCTGACGAGTACGGCATCAACTTTATCGACAAGAGGTGAAAAGAACATGCGCTATGGAATCGTCGTCACGCCTCAGGATTATGAGGCGGCATGTGCAAGCGGCTATGACTACGTGGAGTTTGCCGGCCGTCAGGTGGCTGCGATGACGGACGCGCAGTTCGAAGAACTCAAAGCGGCAGTCGCCGGAGGAAAACCCTGTCTGGGTCTCAATGCTTACTGTCCGCCGGAGGTCGCCATCATCGGCGAAAAATTTTCGCTGGAAACCGCCCGTGAATATGCGCAGCATCTGGCAAAGCGTGCGCATGCCCTCGGCGTACAGACCGTGGGCGTGGGTTCGCCCTTCAGCCGGATGCTCGCACCGGGGTTTGACGTGAATCTGGCCTGGGAACAGGCGGTAGCCTTCATGAAGGAAACCAGCCGCGCCTTTGCGCCCTATGGCATCACCGTGTGCATCGAGGCGCTGGGGCCCTGCTACTGCAACTTCATCAACCGCTTTGAAGAGGCGGAACGTCTTCGGGCTCTGGCGGACGAGGAAAACCTCAGGCTGGTGATCGACTTCTACAACATGGAGCATTCGCAGGAGGCGGATATTCCGCTTGGCAGCTACGCCGGAAAAATCGCGCACGCGCATATTTCCGACGATGCAGGTTCGCCCCGCGCACGCTCTTATCTGAAAACAGAAAAACGGGAGATCCATCGCGCACGCATCGCCCGGCTGAAGAACGAGGCCGGGTATGACGGCTGCATCTCCGTGGAAATTGACGTTCCCTTTGATGCACAGGCGGCGCAGGAAACCCTGAACATTCTCAAAATGGACTGAACGTAAGAAGGAGGAACCCGAAATGGCACCCAAAGCTCAGCGGAAAATCGTTATCAGCGCAGCCGTAACCGGCGGTGTGCATACTCCCACCATGTCCAAGTACCTGCCCAAGACCCCCGATCAGATCATTGAAGACGCCGTGAACGCCGCCAAGGCAGGCGCTGGCATCGTTCATATCCATGCCCGCCGCGAAGACGGCAGCCCCACGGCTGACTTTGATACCTTTGAGTATATCCTCTCCAACATCAAGAAGCAGTCCAACGTCGTCATCGGCATCACCACCGGCGGCGCGCAGGGCATGACCACCGAGGAACGCTTCTCCGTGATCGAGCGCTTCAAGCCCGAAATGGCTTCCGCCAACGGAGGCTCCATCAACTTCTGCTTCTCCCGTCTGGCTGAGAATGTGGAAAACTTTGAGTACGAGTGGGAGCGCCCGTTTATCGAGCGCACCTGGGATAACGTGTTCAAGAACACCTTCAAGGACATCGAGTACTGCATCAACACCATGAACGCCTGCGGCACCCTGCCCGAGTATGAGCTGTTCGACTACGGCCAGCTGGCCAACCTCAACTACTTCGTCAAGAAGGGCATCGTCAAGAAGCCCATCTACCTGCAGTTTGTGCCCGGCATCATGGGCGCTATGCCCATCAGCAATGAACAGATGATGTTCATCATCGACCAGGCCAAGAAGATGTTCGGCCCCGACGTGCAGTACTGCACCGTGGCTCCCGGCCGCCGCATGTTCCGTATCGCCACCATGATGGCATTGAACGGCGGCAACGTGCGCGTTGGCATGGAGGATGGCCTCTACATCAAGCCCAACGGCGAACTGGCCCAGAGCAGCGGCCAGCAGGTTGCCAAGATCAGGAAGATTCTCGAAGACCTCGACTATGAAATCGCAACTCCCGACGACGCCCGCGAACAGCTCCAGCTCAAGGGCGGCGATAAGGTTGAGTTCTAAGAAATCCGGAGGAAAAAAGTATGTTTAAGGATTCTGTGATCGTCTCCATGGCGCGCACTGCTGTGGGCGGCTTCGGCGGTTCTCTCAAGTCTCTGAGCGCGGTTGATCTGGGCGTGGTTTCTGTGAAGGAAGCGCTCAAGCGCGCTGGCCTCACCGGCGATGAAGTCGACGAGGTTGTCTACGGCTGCGTGGGTCAGTACGGCCTGAACGCCTTCATCTCCCGTCTGGTCAGCCTCAAGTCCGGCATTCGTGAAAGCGCGTCCGCTCAGACTGTGAACCGCATGTGCGCTTCCGGCCTGCAGGCCATTGTGACCGCCTCCCAGCTCATTGAAAACGGCGACGCTGACGTGGTCGTTGCAGGCGGCGCCGAGAGCATGTCCAACTATCCCTACACCCTGCAGGACGCCCGTTGGGGCATGCGCATGGGCATGGGCTCCACCGCCCTGCTCGACAGCCTGCAGACCGCCCTGTGCGAGCCCACCACGGGTGAGAAGCAGCACATCGGCATCACTGCTGAAAACATCGCCGCCAAGTACGGCCTCACCCGCGAGGAGCTGGACGCTTACGCTCTGGAAAGCCAGGAGCGCGCGGCAAAAGCCATTGCCGAGGGCAAGTTCAAGGATGAGATCGTTCCCGTGGAAATCAAATCCCGCAAGGAAACCATCGTTTTTGACACCGACGAGCATCCCCGCGCCACCACCATGGAAAAGCTCGGCAAGCTCCGTCCTTTCGTCAAGGCGGACGGCGTTGTCACCGCCGGCAACGCCTCCGGTGTCAACGATGCGGGCGCTGCGCTGGTGATCATGAGCCGTCAGAAGGCCGAAGAACTCGGCCTCAAGCCCATCGCGCGCGTGGTGGATTTTGCCACTGCCGGCGTGGATCCCCAGTACATGGGCATGGGCCCCGTGGCTTCCACTGAGAAACTGCTCAAAAAGACCGGCATGAAGCTGGAAGACATCGGCGTGGCTGAGCTCAACGAAGCCTTCGCCTCCCAGGCGCTTGCGTGCATCCGCGAGATCGGTATCGATCCCGCCATCACCAACGTCAACGGCTCCGGCATCTCCCTCGGTCATCCCATCGGCGCGACCGGCGCGATCATCTCCATCAAGCTGATCTCCGAAATGAAGCGCCGCGGCGTCCGCTACGGTCTGGCCTCCCTTTGCATCGGCGGCGGTCAGGGCATGAGCGTGATCTTCGAAAACCTCGACTGATATTTTGGCCGCCGGTGCTCTCTCCGGCGGCTTTTTCTCAAAAAGAAAGGACGGAAATCATTATGCGTTTTGAAGGTAAAGTTGCTATCGTTACCGGCGCTGCGCAGGGCATCGGCGCGGCCATCGCCAAGAGGCTCTACGACGACGGCGCGGAGTATGTGGCGCTGATCGACCTGAGCGAAGACAAGGTCAAAGCTGAAGCTGCGAAGCTCGATCCCACCGGCGCCCGCGCCGGCGGCTATGCCTGCAACGTAGGCTCCTTTGAAGAAGTCAAAAATGTGTTCGGAGAAATCGAACAGAAGTGCGGAAAGATCGACATTCTGGTCAACAACGCCGGTATCACCCGCGACGGTATGTTCCACAAGATGACCGAAAACCAGTGGGATCTGGTGATCGAGGTCAACCTCAAGAGCATGTACAACTGCTGCCAGGCCGTCGTTGCCGGCATGCGCAACCGCAAGTACGGCAAGATCGTCAACCTCGCCTCTGTATCCGCTTTCGGCAACTTCGGCCAGACCAACTACGGCGCTTCCAAGGGCGGCGTGATCGGCTTCACCAAGTGCCTTGCGCGTGAAGTGGCCCGCAACCGCGTAACCGTCAACTGCATCGCTCCCAGCTACATCAACACCGAGATGCTGCAGGCTGTGCCCGAGGCCACCATGCAGCGCTTCCTCGCCGCCATACCCATGGAGCGCCTGGGCGAGCCCGAAGAACTGGCCGCTGCCGCTGCCTTCCTGTGCTCCGACGATTCCAGCTTCGTCACCGGCGAATGCCTGGTCGTTTCCGGCGGCTCCTACATGTAATCAGGAGGAATAACGATGGTCAATACCATCGCCATGCTGGCACATGCACGTCAAACAGGCGTGTATGTGCCGGCGTTTAACATTTATAATCTGGAAACCATGCAGGCGGCGCTCGAAGCATCCCTCCGGGCGGCTCAGCCTGTGATTTTGGCGTTTGGAGAAAGGTATCTGGACAATGCCTCGCTGGAAGTGATCGCCGCCATGGCGCGGTGTCTGAGCCGGACCCATCCTCATGAGGTCGCCTTGCATCTGGATCACTGCCGCAGCCTTGACTGCATCCGGGCGGCGCTGGAAGCCGGCTTCACCTCCGTGATGTACGACGGAAGCGACCTTCCGCTGGAGAAGAACATCGAGGAAACGCTCAGGGCACGCCATCTGGCAGACCAGTTTGGCGCAAGCCTCGAAGGCGAACTGGGCGGGCTGAACGACGAATTCGGCAGCGGAGAGGTGAGCGCGTTCACTGACCCCGCTCAGGCCGAAGTTTACGTCCGCGAAACCGGCGTGAACAGCCTTGCTGTATCCGTGGGCAATGCACACGGCCTCTACAAGGGCGTACCACACATCGATCAGGAACGTCTTCAGACGATTTATGAGCGTGTGCAGATCCCGCTGGTGCTGCACGGAAGCAGCGGCATTCCCATGGAAACGCTCAGAGAAAGCGCACACATTGCCGTGGCCAAGATCAACGTCAACACCGAAATCACCATGGCGGGCGCGGATGCGCTCAGGCGCTCGCTGGAAACGGAAAAACGCATGGAAAAGCCCGTGCTTGCCGCACGGGAGAGCATGACCGAAACGATGGTCCGCTTCTACTGCTGACGGATCCAAAGGAGAAGATACCTATGGAACAGACGATTCAGGCCTCGAGACTGATTCCCTTTCCTGACGAGCACAAAGCGGAGGTTGACCGTCTTTTGAAGGCGGAAATCGCGCTCAACAAGCAGAAAATCGTTGTGCTCGACGACGATCCCACCGGCGTACAGACTGTGCACGACATCTCCGTGTACACCGACTGGACGGTAGAAAGCCTGCGCAAAGGATTTGCAGAGGAGAACAAGATGTTCTTCATCCTCACCAATTCCCGCGGCATGACCGCCGCCGAAACCACCGCCGCTCATCGCGAGATCGTGAAAAACACCGCGCAGGTCTCCCGTGAAACCGGCATCGACTGCTTCCTCATCAGCCGCAGCGACTCCACCCTGCGCGGACATTTTCCGCTGGAAACCCAGCTTATCCGCGAAGGCATGGAGGGCGAAAACGGCGTGAAGATGGACGGTGAAGTGCTCTGTCCCTTCTTCCGCGAAGGCGGACGCTTCACCATGGACGACACGCATTATGTGCGCTACGGCGACGAACTGGTACCCGCCGCGCAGACCGAGTTTGCCAAAGACAAGACCTTCGGTTATCGGCATTCCGACCTGAAGGAATACATCGAGGAGAAAACCGGCGGCGAATTCAAGGCCGAAACCGTGACCTCCATCACGCTGGACGAGATCCGCGCGCTGGACTTTGATGCCATCGAACAGAAGCTGCTCAATGTTTCCGGTTTTGGCAAGGTAATCGTCAACGCTATGGATCCCTACGATGTAAAAGTCTTCGCTGTCGCACTCTACCGTGCCTTTGGCAAAGGCCGTCATTTCTGTTTCCGCAGCGCTGCAGCTCTTGCGCAGACCCTGGGCGGCGTGCCCGAGCGTCCTCTGCTCAGCCGCGAAGAGATGGTCACGCAGGAATCCGCCAAAGGCGGCATGGTCGTGGTTGGTTCGCATACGCAGAAGACCACCGCACAGCTGATGGAGCTGATCAAAGTAGACGGGGTAGTGCCTATCGAGATGAATTCCGATCTGGTGCTGGAGGAAGGCGCGCTGGAAAAGGAAGCCGCCGACATCATCAAGCGCTGCGAAGAGCTGATCGAGTCCGGCAAGACCCCGGTCGTCTACACCAAACGTACCCTGCTCACCGTACCCGACGACACTCCCGAAGCTGCACTTATTCGCAGCGTGAAAATCTCCGACGCGGTACAGTCGCTCGTGGGCAATCTGAGTATCGCCCCTGCATTCGTGGTGGCCAAGGGCGGCATCACCTCCAGCGATGTCGGCACCAAAGCGCTGCGCGTCAAGCGTGCCCGCGTGCTGGGGCAGATCCGTCCCGGTATTCCGGTATGGCAGACCGGTGAGGAAAGCCGTTTTCCCGGCGTAGCCTACGTGATTTTCCCGGGCAATGTGGGCACCGAAACCACCCTGCGCGAAGCCGTGGAGATTCTCATGGACAAATAGGGCTGAACAAACTGAATGACAAAAGCCGCCTGGTCTCTTTCTTGAGGGGTCAGGCGGCTTTTATGAAGCGAACTTGCTGCATAAGGCGTTCGAGTTTTTCTTTTATCCCCAATACTATGCCTTGTTATTCGCTGAATGCTTACAGTTTGTTTTATTAGAACGGAGGGCAAACCATGCAAACATTCAGACCGCTACTGTCAATATTACTGTCAGCGCCCATCCGGCAGATAGCAACAGACAAAAAGAAAAACGCTCGATCCTTTGCGAATCAAGCGTTTTCTACTGGTGGAGCATAGGAGACTCGAATAAACTAACACATATCAAAAACACGAAAAGCGTGTGGGCAGTGTCCTCTGTGAACGTTGAATAACAATCACGGAGGGAATCACAATGTCCGAACAGGAAATCATCACCCGCTATGACCCGTTACTTTGGAAGCACGTCCACAACTTCAAAAGCCGCTGTACAGGGAGAACCATTTCCGATGAAGATTTGATACAGACGGCAAGAATGGCGTTTCTTCAGTTTGTCAGAAAGCATGATCCACAGGACTGGCATAAGTGCAGACTAACGATTCTCCATGCGCTATGCGATGAAGTACAGCGCTATTATCCTTTGAAAATGCCAAGGGCGGTTTTTCTTAACCGTGAGAAGCGCGGCATCATGACCATGCTGGACATGGATAAACTGGAACAAGTCATTGCAGGGGATGATGAACGCGAGGCGCTAGAAATACTCAAAGAGATCATGGAGGCGGCAGAAGAAATATCGCCAGCCTGTGTGGAACTGGTAAACCTTAAACGACAGGGATACAACACTAGAGAGGCGGCGGAGGCTTTGAACAGGTCAAAAGGATGGGTTAGTCAGACACTCAGCAAACTTCATCGGCTGTATGAGGAATGATAGCGGGAGGGGCGGTGCTTGTCTGCCGTCCTTCTTTCTCGCTCGTTTCCGCCTTTACTCAATTTCCTTCACCCTTTACAAGTTTTATGCTATAATATTTGTCGAACACAGGGAGGTGTCCCATGAAGTTTATCATTTTGCTTTTGATCGGATCCCTGATAACCTTATTCCTTTTCGGCTTTGGCATTGCCATACTGTTTCGATGGATCGTTCATACCTATAGAAGAACCCATCCGAAATGCAGAAAACGAAAAAAGAATGTTTGGCTTGAATACCAGTGGGCGTCAGGACACATATGTCTTGACGAAAGTCTCCGTTTTGATTATCTGGGTTCGCTTGAACGTTTTGTCATCAAGAAACATTCAGACAATGATCCTTTCGGAGAAACGGTTGGCTATGTATACGCTTCTTTCAAAGCTGCATATGAAATGAAATACGTTGACTCTCCTGGCATTCTCACCTATTATTTCTACGGCGATAAAATGTTTTTTGCCAAATTTGAGCCCTATTCCAAGGAAGAAGCAGAAAGCTATTTTCCTGAGATCAAACGCAATGAAGCTGAATTTATCTATCTTACAGGAATGTTGCTAATAATCGGATCCGCTATTGCGTTGCTTCTTATTGCTTTGCCTTCTATTCTTCCTTAACCCCGATTACTTCTTCGCCATGTTCAGCACAGCCCCACCGCTTTTCACCTTCGCCTTGCTGTTTTTCAGCATGGCATTTTTCTATAGCCGAAAGAATCATAAGTTATAACTATTGACACCGAAATAAAAGTGCAGTAAAATCAAGCTGTTCATCGGTGTCATAATAAATGGTCAAAAGTAATGGAGGGAATACGGATGATTTACGGTTATGCAAGAGTCAGCACAAGGCAACAGGGAAAGCACGGGAACAGTCTGGACGATCAGGAACAGAAGCTCAAAGATGCAGGAGCGGAAAAAATCATCACGGATGTTTTCACGGGCACAAAGATGGAGCGTCCGAACTTCGACAAAATGAAAGAACGGCTGGCAGAAGGAGATACGCTGATTGTAACTAAGTTGGATAGGCTGGCGCGAACCGCCGTTGAAGGAAGCGTAGTTGTGCGTGAGCTGGTAGAACGCGGCGTGGTAGTGCATGTGCTCAATATGGGTAGGGCGGACAACAGTCCCATGGGAAAACTGATGGTGACAATGCTGCTGGCCTTTGCAGAGTTTGAACGTGATATGATTGTGGAGCGCACACAAACAGGCAAGGAGATTGCAAGAAACAAGGGGATTCGTGTGGACGGTAGACCAAACAAGTACACGCCGGATCAGATGAGGCATGCAATGGAACTGCTGGCGGAGGGCAACAGCTACACCCAAGTGGAGAGGCTAACAGGCATCAGCAAAAGCACATTGATTCGCGAAAAGAGAAAGCAGAGGGCGGAGGCATGAGCGCTTCCGTCCTTTTCTTTTGGCGGTAGAAAGCAACGAGAAAATCAAGGGTTCTGAAGCGGTGCAAAATGTTTTTACACCTCACAAAGCTCTCGGTGGCAGCGGTTATGCCATCCAGCTTGCAGAGGTCGATGAAGGGGTAAACCCACCGGATGGGATACCCCGCCTTTTACGTTTCAAACCTATGCATATGCAGAAATTTCTATACCCCAGTCATTCCTCAACATTTCCTCGCATGAGAGCCGAACCGAAAGCACGATCGAACGATAATACTTAAAGTACCATTATATACACCATAAGAAGTGTGTACATGACCATAGGTATAGAACATCCGGTGGAAAAAGAAAATTTTCTAATCAGGCCGTACGTTTCTTGCAAAATGTTCCCAATAAGAGCGTGATTGCTTGATGTATCGGGGGCATAGGCGATTACGAAACAACCATGCAGGAGGTATCCAACAATGGATCAAGTATCAAAGATCAAATACTAGGCAAGAGAGCAATGCTGCTACTACACCACGGTAAACGGCACGGGCATGTGCATACCACAAGACCGCCCCTGCCACGTTATCAATACCCTATGGCCGGAGAAAGACCCACGTCCCATAGCATGCAAATGGTTCTAGAATGGCGTGCTTCCGATGGATAAGGAATTGGAAGCCAGCATCAAACCACAGCAGGAGAAAGCCGCACCCCCTCCGCCCGATGCGGTCAAACTTTGTGAGTCATGCGGTAAGCCGTTCAACAAGGCAAGCCCGCGTCAAAAGTATTGCACATCATGCGGCGAATCCATGCGCAAGCACAGACGCGCGGAGGCAGAACGAAGGCGCAGACAATCGGCGGAGGAAGCTTGACCCCTCCAACGTGGCCCTTTTGGAATCCTGAAAGCTAAGAGAATCAAGCACTTGCGAGCGCTATTATAACCAACCCTTAGCCTACCTAAGCCCCCCCGTTTCAAAAGGGCCATGCGGCCTCAAAAACGAATAAATTCACAGGGAAAAATGACAAGAGAACAGCTTATCGCAGAGGGATTTGACATCCTTCAATCAGAAGATCAGTACAGGCGGCAGCTCAAAGAGAATACGGATATTGTGCTTCAACTGGACGCAAGCAAATATCCAACGCTTGCCAAGGAGCTGACCAGCTACAAAGGCGCGTTATGCAGGCGGCTCATTCAATTCATGGAGCATCTGACAGAATACACATACGCGGCCTATCATGATCGCAGAGACGCGGCATGTCATTTCGTCAGTCTTGAAACGCTGGTGAGGAAGTACGGCGGCAGTCAGCAGACGTGGCATAGTTACATCGTGTATTGGGCGGCGCTGGGACTGGTTGAGCGCAGGAAGATTACCAGCTTTGGAAAGTATGCTCAGTCAGCTATGGCCGTCAGTTATCAGAGGTCAAAGGCTAACGCCCACAGACCTGTGTCATGGTATCATGTGCCGTCGTTTACCTCCGCCCTTTTGGATCAAGCCGAACAAACGGCAGCACGATTTGAAAGAGAAGGCATCAGCAGGAGCAGTCTTTCCATGGCAGGACTGATGGAGGCGGTAGGAGAAAAGGCAGCAAGGAAGGCTATCATTCATTCCTACAAGCCATCAAAGCTGGATCAGGAAGCCGAACGGGCATTGCTCAACGAGATCAGGCGAACCGTTGACGAATACGGTTATACAACCAAGGATCAGATCATGAGGGCGGTTGTAGGCATTTGGCACGAATGGTTCTACAAAGACAGACCCCCTCTTTACCAATGGAAAACAACAGTCACCCGCGTCTGGAAGAATCGAAGCAAGCGCATTCTTAAAGCGGCGGAGGCTGTATACAGCAGACCCACCAAGCAGGAGAAAAATAGTCTAGGCTTAACGGAGGATCGCTGGATCATCCGACAGAAGGAACAGACCCACCTTGCGCATAGCATAAGCCCACCCTCCTTGAAAACGTGAACTCATCCTCCTGTACCTCCTTATCAATACGGATTGCTGACGATAGCGATTCACGCCAAACCTGATGCAATCCGCCAATAATCAATCATAAATCAACAAAAGGAATTTTACAGCATGGTAGCGAACCTTGATTACACCTACATCGTGCAGGATATTGCATCGGCCATCACTGCACAGATCAGGAAGAACCTTGACAACTTCACAGAGGACATTGACTGCACGCCCACGATGGAGGGCAGCATGGCAAAATATAAAAAGCGTGTTCCGCTGGGAAAGAAGCCGGACGGAACGATTGACTATCGCTGGATTCGTGCAGATAGTCAGGCGGAATTGAACCGCAAGATATCCGACCTGTACACAGTGAACCGGCTTACTTCATACGGAATGACACAGGCAGAAGAACACAAACCCGTTCCCACCTTCAAGGCCTACACGAACGAATGGCTGAAGCTCTACAAGGACGGCAAGGTAAAGAAGAACACCACCACAACCTATCGAAAGAATCTGAATGCACATCTGTTCCCTGCCTTTGGAGAGATGCAGCTTACAGAGATCACCACGGCAAAGGTTCAAGCCTTCCTGAACGACAGAAAACACCTGTCAGAAAAGACGCTCAAAATGATCCTTGCTCTGCTGGGACAGATCATGAAAAGCGCATTGGAAGACGAACTGATTGTCAAAGACCCTACGGCAAGCAAAAGGCTCATTATTCCCTCGAAGAAAAAGAAGGAGAGGCAGGCGCTTCCGTTGGGACGTTTCAAGCAGATCATCAATGGACTTCATTTGCTCGAACTGGCAGACAGACGATATCTTGCTTTGATCCTGTTTACAGGCATGCGGCGTGGTGAAGCACTCGGCCTTCGCTGGGAGGATATCGACGTAGAAAACGGACTGATTCATATCAGGCGCGGCGTCACCCATCCACAGCAGAACCAGCCGAATATCGAAGACCTTCCCAAGACCAAAAACGGCGTGAGGGATGTACCGCTGGATCCCATGCTCATTGACTTCCTTTCACCGATGAGCAAAAAGGGATTCATCATTGGCGGTGAAAAACCCTTCAGCCTTTCATCTTTCCGCGCTATGTGGAAGCGAATCAACAAGGCCATTGACCTGAAGGGCGTAACCTCACATATCTTCCGTCATAGCTATCTGACCTATGCGGCAGGAGAGACAACCGACCTGAAAACCCTGCAAGCACTGGCCGGACACTCGACCATTCAAATGACGATGGATCATTATGTACACGTCCAGCCGGAGAAGCTGAAAGAACTGGGTAACAAGATGCACAACCTGTTCGTCCAGTAACTTTGTGGCACTTCCTGTGGCAGGGGAGAACATCAGCAAACCCATATCTCATGCGGCTTTGCGGCCTCCTCCGCCACGGGGAATGTGACAGGTTTGTGGCAAAACAGGCGTTTTTTTCTGGAAATGCAAAAAGAAAAACGCTCAATCCTTTGTGGATCAAGCGTTTCCTATTGGTGGAGCATAGGAGACTCGAACTCCTGACCCCAACACTGCCAGTGTTGTGCGCTACCAACTGCGCTAATGCCCCGTGGCTTTCAGAGGCGCTTGCCTCATCAGCGAGATATATAATATCACAGGTTTTGTGGTTTGTAAAGCCTTTTTTTCAAAAAAATCTGAATTTTTTCAAATGAATTTTTGCAAAGCCCGGGAACCTTTGAAATATAAAGGTTTCCGGGCTTTGGCCGGGGACAATGGCGCAAAAAAAGCCATGCTTCCAATGTGAAAAGCATGGCGGGATGCGTTTCAAAACGCAAATGAGATGTAAAAGAAGACAATCAAAAAACAAAATACGGTCTTATGGAAGCGTGTCGACCCATGCATCCATGCAGGCAAGACGCTGCAGCACATAGGAGGCGAAGCTGTCCAGCGAGCGAACCGGCTCTGCGTCCGGGTACCACCGGTCAAAGTCGCGGGCGTATGCGCCGGAGAAAAACATATCCGTTTCATGCGACTGGATGCGATCCAGCATCGCCGCATCCGACCATGCAGAGCCGCGAAGCTCGCCGTAGCGCGTGCGAACCTTTTCAGCCATGGCTTCATCGCCGCCCTCCAGCAGACGGGTGACGATGCTGGTGTCGATGATCACGTTCTGATCCGGCTTCAGCGCAGGCTCGTTGTCGTAGCCCTTGCCCCAGGTGCGGTCCATGTCCCAGGGCGTGTAGAGCATCACATAACGGCCGTCAGCGGTCTTTTTGGCGGCCATGTAGAGATTGTAGACGGTGTTGGTGCCGTAGAGATGCGCGTGATCAACGCCCTGAATGAGGTTCAGAAACAGGTACAGGTCGATGGCGTTGGACACGTCGGCGGCGGCATAGAGGCTTTCAGCGGACGCGTTTTCGTCAAGCACGGTGCGATAGTAGCGCCGCAGAGGCTCCCAGTCGGGATGCAGAAGATCCGGGCCGAGGTACTCGTAGCCCTCCACCACGCCGGATGCGGCAAAGTCGATGGCAGTTTCGCTCAGGTATGGATCGAGCTTCTTGTAATACGGTTCCTCCGCGCCGATGGCCATCTGCTTGGCGTCCACAGGGCTGCCCAACGCATATACGCCGCGGTATTCCCGGTCAAAGAAAACCTCGACATAGCGGTATTGGACGCCGTTTTGCACGCTCCATTGGTTGTTCCCGGCGCAGGAATCGTGCCAGAGGTTGGTGGAGAGCACCTCGCGGATTTTCTCCTCGTCGTTGTACATGGCGTTGAGAATCCAGTCCTCGTCGGACCGCAATCCCAGCAGCGGCACATGATGCTTGCGGCGGCTGCCTCCGACGGATTCGGTGAACAGCGAGAGCCGGTAGCCCTTCTTGGGGAAGGTGGTGCTGTGATTGCCGCGCACCCAGATGACCGCGTCAGTGGTAAAGAGGTGGTTGACGGCCTCCTTGCGGTTGTCAAACAGGCGCAGGCGGGTGTTGTGGCGTGCGGTGATGGTTTCCGCATTGCGCTCGATGTCCAGGATCGGCAGCGTAGTGCATTTCAGTTCAAACAGGGCATACTCCTCGTCCGTATAGATCAGCAGATCGATGGAGCCGTTTGCGCGGATCATCTCGTCTGTGATGGACTGCCCGGACACAAGCACCTGCGCTCCGGTATCCGAAATCAGGCTCACCTGAGGATCGTACGCGCGCGGATCGCCGTCGATGAGCGAATACAGAAGCATTCCGTTTCCCTCGTCGGAAAACAGATCGTATCCGTTGAAGCGAAGCCCCGTGTACAGGGGCGAATAGATGTCCGTGAAATCGTGCGCCTGCCTTGCGGAGATGATCTCCTCCAGCACGGCGGGCTCGGCGTATAATTCGGACAGATGGGGCTGCCCGGCGCTGTCCCCGGCAATCAGCCACAGCGCCGCAAGGGAGATAAGCATCAGCGCAAGCGCCAGCAGTTTTTTAGGCATCTTCGACGCTCCGTTACACAATGTCCTCGCTGTCGTACTCAATCAGGGAGAAGCGCTGCGCGCCGTTCATCTGGGACAGTTTTTCGCACAGCTCCTTGGCATTTTTCACCGTGAGGGTGAATACGTAGTCTACGCCGGAGGAGGTGAAATTGCGGCTCTTCAGGCGCATGCGGCGCACAAAGGGCTTCATCAGCGCGGTCAGCTCGTCCTCAAGACCGGTATCGCAGTGGATGACCAGCGTGTATGCGCCGCGTCCAAGGCGCAGGTTTTCCATCACCAGAAGCACCACGGCCACGCAAAGCGAGGTCAGGATGGAGGCCATAAACAGCTGGCAGCCCGCCATGATGCCCAGATGAATGCTCCACAGGATGTAGACCATGTCCACGGGATCCTTCACCGCCGTGCGGAAGCGGATGATGGCCAGAGCACCGATGGTGCCCAGTGTGATCACCAGATTGGACTGCAGGCACAGGATGATCGTGCAGATGAAAAACGGCAGCGCGGCGATGGCGATGTTCAGAGATTTGTTGTACAGGGCGCGGTGACTCACCACGCGGTAGACCAGAAAGATGAAGGCGGAATGGATCAGCACAAACAGAAGCGCCGCGATGATCTGCGTATCCGGCAGAAGGGGAGAATCCATGCCGGCGGAAAGATACTGCTTGATACCCGTCAGGAAATTGCTCATGCTCACAGACTCCTTAGTTTCTCAAATCCGAGACAGTATTTTGAAAATGAACGCTGCTGCAGATTGCATTCGTATACGCTTTGCTTGATGTAGCCGGGCAGGATGTCGTCGAACTTGACCTCCAGCACATGCTGCCCTTTGGAAAGAAGCGGAACCTTCAGATAGCCGCCTTCCAGAAACCGGCCGTATTCTTTGGATACGGCGATGTTCAGATCCAGCGTGATGCGCACGTTGGAAATCGGCTCCACAAAGGCGATGCGCTCGTAGTCCACGATCACCCGGGGCGTAAAGCCGCGGCGCAGGATGTCGGCGGCAAACCGTCGCAGAAGCGGCCTTGCTTCGTCGTAGAGAAGGGTGGACACATCGCCGGAGGAGAGAAGCGAAAACTCCTCCCGCGTGATGCGGCAGCTGAGCTTGAAGCAGCCGCCGTACAGCTTTTCCTTGCGCTCCAGCCTCAGAAAGCCGGGGTTTTGGTCATAGTAGCGGATGCGGTATTTGAACCGCTCGCCGTTTCCGGCCTCGGTTTCACGGGCGCAGGCGTTGGAGAGATCGTCGAAGTACAGGCTGTGAACGCCGTAGCGTCCGTCGCCGCCTGCATGCGCGTCGCGGCTGAGAACCGCGCCGATGCGGTGCTCCACGCGCGCCATTTCGGCTTCGTGCAGGCTGTACTTCCATTCGTTGCGGTATTTTTTCATCATTCCACCAGCCATGTCATGGGGTCTTCAAAGATGGTTTCAATCAGCATTTCCTCAATGGCCTGCTGGGTTTCGCGGTCGGCGATGCCGGTGGGGGTCTTGTTTTCCATATAGTCCTGCTGGAAATCCATCACGGCGCGCTTGGTGTTGCCGCCGTAGCCGCCGGTGAGGTGACGTTCCGCCAGAAGGCCGATGCGGTTCAAAGCCTGCTGCAATGCCAGCACCTTGTCGCCCTGATTGCCGGAGCGCATGGTGGTGTCCACCAGATCCTGACAGAGCCCGAAGCCCAGCACCTGACTGCTGTTGAGGCGGTAGCGGCTGCGCTGCACCTTCGAGGGATTGTTGCCCTCGATGACATGCACGATGACCTCGCCCGCGCTGTTGTAGGCGCAGTACTCCACCAGCGCCACGTGCTCGGTGTCGCCGGCCTCGTTGTAGGAAAAGAACATCAGGTCGCCGGGGCGCGGGATGTACTCGTTCTTTTCGAGGGTGTGATCGTCGCCCTTGAGCCACTGCGAGCCCCAGCCGGGACAGGTGCCCTTGCGGTAGGCGAACCGCCCGCGCTTCAAAAACCAGTCTCGTCCGGTGTTCTGGCCGCTCCACTTGGGATAGACGTCATACAGCAGCGCCGTGCCGTTGGTTTCATCCACCTGGTTGACGCACCAGCAGACGAACTCGGCGCACCACGCGGCGTGCTTGTCGCCGCTCCATTCGCCGTACTTGGTGAGGTTGTCGGGGCCTTCCTCGTAGCCGATTTCTGCTTCTGCAATGGCAAGAAGCTGGCGGACAAAGGCCGGAACCTCGCCGGAATCGATGATCTGCTCGGCGACCTCGTCCTCTTCCACATCGCTTAAGGCGTATACGGCGTCCGATGCAGCCTCCAGCTCGGTTTCCAGAACGATTTCGTCCGTAAGAGCGATGTCCTGCTCGTCGGGCTCCTCGGCCAGAGCCGGAAGCGCGAAGAGAATCATGCACAGAAGCATCGCTGCAAGGCGCTTTGCCATGGGGATTCCTCCTTATCTGCCGAAGGCCTCAATGCCGCGCAGAAGCTCAAACTCGCGGATGGTGCGCACGGAAGTGTACATCTTGCGCGTCAGGATCGCGCCTGCACGGTAGAAGAGGCTTATGAAGGGCACGTCGGCGGTGAACTGCTGCTGAATGGCCTGCGAGGTGTAGGCGAAGTTGGCCTGACCTTCGCTGATGCGCAATTCGTCGATCAGATCCTTCATGGACGAGGATGCGTAGCGGCCGTAGTTCTGCGTGTTGCCGGTGCGCAGCAGGAAGCCGAAGTCCGGCACCACGTCCATCTGGAAGGCGCAGAGGAACAGGTCAAAGCTGCCCGCCTCCAGCACTTCCTTGGCGCCGTTGAAATCAACCGTTTCCACGTGAATGTCAAAGCCGACCTGTCCGAGCTGCTCGGCGATCTGGTTGGCGGTTTCGTAGCGCACGTCGTTTTCCGGGTCCTCGTAGACGTAGAGGCTCAGGCGCAGGTTCTTGGTTGCGCCGTCGACGACCTTGTTAAGCACGGTGTTGTTGTCCAGATCCTCCCAGCCGTCCTCGGCCAGAAGCGCTCTGGCGCGGTCGGGATTGTACACATACGTGCTCTCCTGATCCAGATACAGCCAGCTGCCGGTGGGGTAGAGCGCGTCTGCGCCAACGGTCATGTTCATGTAGGCGTTTTTGGCCAGCGCGTCAACGTTGATGGCATAGCGGATGGCCTTGCGCACGTTGAGGCTGTCCAGCGGGAAGGAGCGCTCGCGGTGGTTGATGAGCACGCATTCCAATTGTCTGGTGGAATACGAAATGGACAGCGACGAAAGGCCGCTCTTGTACTGCGCCGCTGCGACCGAACGGGTGAATACCGTGTCCACGCGGCCGTATTCGTAGGCGGTGATCATGTCCTTGTTGTTGGGATAGAAGGTAACGGTGATCTCCTTGACCTTGGGCAGCATCTGCCACCAGTTTTCGTTCACGCCCAGCATCATGAAGCCTGCGGGCTCAAATGCCTCGATGACATAAGGGCCGGTGCCCACAGGGTTGGCCAGATCCAGCTGGGAGGCGGGAATCACCGGGAAGGTCATGGAGTAGAGCAGCCCGTAGTAGGGGCGCGCGGCCTTGACCTCCACCGTGCGCTCGTCGCGCGCGGAGAAGGATTCCACGATGTAGCGGATATTGGCGTAGAAGCCGTTGTCGGAGACCTCCTCATTTTTGGCCAGATCCAGAATCCACTGGCCGGAGCGCGCCACATCCTCGGCGGTCAGCGGTGTGCCGTCGGAAAAGGTGATGTTTTCGCGCAGGGTAAAGGTCCACGTCTTGCCGTCGCCGGTTTCGGACCAGCTTTCGGCCAGATGCGGCTGAGGGATGCCGTCGTCGTCGATAACAACGAGGCTTTCGTACACCAGCGCGTACAGGCTCATGATGTCGCGCTCCTGCGGAAACAGCGGACGGATTTCCGTGGTGCGGGTGGAGAGCATGCCGATGATGATGGAATCCTCCACATTGGTGGCAAGCGCGGGAAGCGGCAGGAGCATCAGGCACAGGAGCATGCACAGAATTCTCTTCATTCAGTTAACCTCCGAAGTACAGCCGCTTGTAGGCGGCGAAATCATCCACAACGCGGATGACGTAGCGCTTGGTCGGGCCGTCGATCATATCCTCGATTCGAAGCGTTCGGCCGTCCTTGGAATAGGTGGAGTCGTTGAGCCAGTTGCGCACCTCGCCCTGACCGGCGTGGAACGCTGCGGCTACCAGAACCGGGTCGCCCCAGAACAGCTCGGACAGATAGTTGAGGTACCAGCAGCCGTACTCGGCGTTGATCTCCGGGTCATAGAGGTCGTCAAAGTCGTAGGGACGGGATGGATCGTCCATCTTTTCGTAGATCCAGCCTGCGGTGTCATCCATCAGCTGCATCAGACCGCGCGCGTCCACGCTGGAGGTGGCGTCGGGGCGGAAGGAGCTTTCGTTGAGCATGATCGCCGCCACAAACGCGGGATGCAGATTGTACTTGTTGGACTTGTCGGAGATGAGCTCGCGGTATCTGAGCGGATGCTCCTCAAGAATCTGCGCCTCGTGCGCGGCGCGCTGGTCCAGCACCTGCTGCGTCTGCTTTTCGTAGGTGACCTGCATCACCCACAGAATCACCGCAGCCAGCGCCGCGATGAACGCCAGAATCGGAATCCACGGAATGCGGATGACGGGACGGGTGCTTTCGTCGATTTCCTCGTCCTCCACGCGGTAGGGTTCGGGCTCTTCGCGTCTGGGACGGTGATAGGCGCGCGACATCATGGCCTCTTCGGTGGGCTCGGCGCGCAGGGGCTGAGGAGGCATGGGCTGCACAGGCGCAGTCGGCTGAACCGGCCGTGCGGGCTGAGGATTGGGCGCATAGGTGGGTTTAACGGCGTACTGCGCGCCATGCCTGCGTCTCACCGGCGTGGCTGCCTGCTGATATTCCAGCTCGCGCTGCGCCTCAAGCAGTTCCTCGGGATAGCCCGCCTGCGCATAGCCCTCCGAGCGTCTGGGCGCGGCCTGCACGCGCGGGCCCTGCGGACGCGGCGGCACAGGCGCGTTGTTCTGCCGGGCGGTGCGCAGCCAGTCGGGAATCTCCGGGCTGGCGGGCTTGTCAAACTGCGGCATGGCCATGCGCGCGCCGGTCATGGCACGGGGCTGCACAGGCTGAGCCTGTTTCATGGGCTGAGCCTGCTTCATGGGCTGAGGCTGCGCAAGGGGCTTTGCAGGTGCAGCTGATTCGGGCTGCGCAGGCGATTGTGCATTGCGCGCTACGCGGCTGCGGCGCGGGCGCTGGGTTTCTTCCGGAGGATTGAAGGGATCCTCCGGCAGTCCGTATTCGTCCACAGGCTGAGCCTGCTCCAGCTTCGGCGGCGCGATGGGCGCAGGCTTTTTAAGCAGATCCTGCGCGGGCGCAAGCACGTCCTGCGTGTAGTCGCGGTGCATTCTCTGCGCGCGCTGGCGGCGCACGCCCTCCGAAACCGAGGGCGCGGCTATATAGTCGCGCGGCGCGAGATCATCGCGTGTATCGTGGAAAATTTGAAGCATGTCCGCTCCTTCCGCCGGATGTTACATCCAGCTTTCGTAAAGGCTGCGCACGTTTTCCCGCAGCTCATCGAGAGATACGTTGGTATCGATGGCAAAATCGCTCAGGCGGATTTTTTCCGCCACGGGCATCTGGCTGCGGATGCGGCTCAAAGCCTCCCCGCGGCTGTAGCCGTTGCGCGAAGCCATGCGCAGGATCTGAATTTCCTCGGGCGCATGCACGCACACAACCGTGTCCGCCATGTCCTGCATGTTCGCTTCAAACAACAGCGGCACATCCAATACAACGGCCTTTGCGCCGCTTTCCATGCCCTTCTGCACCTGCCGGGCCATTTCGCTGCGGATCATGGGATGCAGAATGGCGTTGAGCTCCGCGCGCTTGTGTGCGTCAGAAAAAACCAGCTTGCCAAGCGCCGCGCGGTCGAGCGTTCCGTCGGGCGCAAAGATGCCGCTGCCAAAATGCGCGCGCAGTGCAGGAAGCGCCTGTCCGCCGGACGCGGTGAGCGAACGGCTGATTTCATCCGCATCCACGATGTGCGCGCCGAGCTCTCTGAGCATCGAGGCCACGGTGGATTTTCCGCAGGCGATCCCGCCGGTCAAAGCAATTACGGGCATTTTTCTTACCTCCAGCGAACCTTTGTAACGCCGTCCGCGCCGTCAAGGGCCTTGAGCAGCTTCTTTTTGGGATTGACGGCCACCTTGTTGGCGCACAGGGCCAGCATCGGCGCGTCGCCTGCGGAGTCACCGTAGGCATAGGATTCGCCGTAGTCCAGCATGTCGCCGCGCGAGGCCAGCACCTCGGCCAGACGCAGAGGCTTTTCAACGCCGCGGCAGTTCTCTCCGGCCATCTGACCGGTGTACATGCCGTTTAACACATGCATGCGGGTGCCGATGACGCCGGTGATGGGCAGGCGCTTCATCAGAGGCTCCAGATAAAACGCCGGAGAAGCCGAAATGAGCCAGACCTCGCAGCCGCTTTCAGCGCGGGCTTTGAGCTCCTGTACGCCGTCTTTGTAAAGGCGCGGCACAAGGATCTTTTCGCAGAATTCCTCGGCCAGCGCGCGTACCTCGGTTTCGCTCTTTCCGGTGAGAAAATGCATGGCGGCTTCCTTGGACTTTTGCGCCGTGGTCAGTCCGCACAGATACGCCGCCGCAAGCAGACCGGTTTTGGCCAGCTCCCACGGCGCAACCATGCCGCGCCTGAAGGCAAACAGGCACATCTTTACAATGGAATCGCCGCGGATGAGGGTATCGTCAAAATCGAAGAGCGCGTACTTGCGAAGCATGACCATTCCTCCAGAGAAAATGAAATCCCTTATCTGACAAAGTATACCACGAAATGAGCCGAAAGAACAGCGCGGAGGGCTCAGCGCGCTTTGAGCGTGACCAGATGGATCTGCGGCCTTGCAAACAGTCTCATGGGCGCGCCGGAGGTGCCCACGCCGTTGGATACCAGAATGGCTGCGCGGTTTTCCTCCAGCCATCCGGTCAGGTAGCGCGAGCCCACCTCGGGAGAGAGATTGAAAAACGGCGTGTAGCCGAACAGGTTCACCTGTCCGCCGTGGGTATGGCCAAACAGCGCCAGATCGTACCAGTGGCTCTTGCCGTCGGCGCTTTTGGCCTTGAGCATGTCAGGCAGCAGATCCGGCGTGTGACCGGCAAAGATCACAAAATCGCCCGACTGCACCTGCGAGGCCACCTTGTCCACATCCGGATGCCCGGTGTTTTTGTCATCCACGCCGGCAAGATAGACATAGGTCTGGCCGACCTTGACGCGGCTTACTTCGTTGACCAGCGGCGTTACGCCCGCGTCCTTCATCTGTGTGATGAGCACGCTGAGGTTTTTTTCGGGAAGCGTACGGTCGTGATTGCCCATTACGGCAAACACGCCAAGCCGCGCCTGAAGCTGGGGCATGGTCTGGAAAAAGCGGATCGCGCCGTCGCTGTCCATGGCATAGTCGCCGCCGAGGACGACGATGTCTGCGTCGAGCATGTTGATCTCGTTGATCACTTCATTGACGCGCTCCTGCGAAAACCACGCGCACTGGTGGATGTCGGAGGCGAAGGCGATGCGCAGGTTGCGCAGGTTGGCCGGCAGGTCGGAAACGCGGAATTCGTGGGTTTTCACGTCCAGCTGCGTGGCCTCAAAAAACGGATAGACGATCATCACCGCGATGAGCACAATGGGAATCAGCCAGTAGAGGCGCAGCCGTCTGCGCTGGGGCAGGCGGTATTTATATTCATATCGGGGCATGAAAGGCTCCTTTCAGAATCATTGGTACCTCAGTATACGGCGGCGTTGTCGCGCAGATACGAAAAAACCTTCTGCGCAGCCGGTGCGGCCACGCTGCCGCCTGTGCCGCCCTCCTCTACAAACACGCACACGGCGTAGGGATAGCGGTCGTCGTCGATGTATCCGGTAAACCACGCATGGGTCACGTCCAGACCGTCCTTGGAGCTTTCCGCACTGCCGGTTTTGCCGGCGATGGTCAGCCCGTCCACCTTCGCGCGCGTGCCGGTGCCGCTTTTGATGACGTCCTTCATGTAGCCGTCGAGGATCTGCGCGGTCTCAGGGCTGCAGGCGGTGCGGTAGACCTTGGGCGTGTAGCGCATGCGCGTGACGCCGGAGGGACTTTCCACGCGGGAAAGCAGGCGGGGCTCCATCATCACGCCGTCGTTGGCGATGGCCGCAGCTACCATACACAGATGCAGCGGCGTTGCCGCAACCTTGCTCTGGCCTGCGCCGCTCCACGCAATTTCAAACGTGTTGCGGTTTTTCGTAGGATAGGTGCTGTTTTCCACCACCAGATCGCGGAAGAGGAAGTTGTCGTTGAAGCCGAAGTTCTCAGCGGTTTTGCGAAGCACGCCGTCGCCCAGCAGCAGAGCCGCCTGCGCAAAGCAGTTGTTGCAGCTCAGGCGGAACGCGCGCGGCAGGGTGATATCGCCGTGCTGATCGTTTCCGTAGTCGGTGACGTAGCGATCCATCACCTGCGTGGCGCCGGTGCAGCTGAAAACGTGATTTTCTGCATCAGCCATGTTTTCCAGCATGGAGGCCGCCGTGATGATCTTGAACGTTGATCCCGGCGGAAGCGTACTCTGCGTGGCGCGGTTCCAGAAGGGATGCTGGGAGGAGTTTTTCACCGTGTCGGTGATGTTTTGCGGATCGTACACCGGCAGGCTCACCAGCGCGAGCACCTCGCCGGTTTTGTAGTTCATGACCACAACCGCGCCGCACTTGCCCTTGAGATTGGACGTATTGCGGAAAATCTGCACGATTTCGGTGGCGAGACGGCTGTCGGCGGTGATGACCACATTGTCGCCGCGCTTGGTTTCGCCCTTGAGAAAAGCGTTCACGCGCTCGCTCAGACCGGTTTCGAAGCCCAGCAGATAGTTGGCCTGAAACGACTCTACGCCGTTTGCGATGTTGCCGTCTGTATCGCCCAGCAGATGAACCATGGCCGAGCGGCTCAGGATGTTGCTCTGATAGACGCGCTTTCCGTTTTCATCGGTTGCGGCGACGACCACGCCGTTGCGGTCGATGATGTCGCCGGGAATCACGCTGCTCTTGGCCGAGCGGTAACGGGTGTTGCGCGAGGAGGACACCCAGCGGCTGCCGTAGGTGGATACCGAGTACGCGCCGTATGTGCTGGCGGAGGCCAGCATGGCGATGAGCAAAAGCGTGAGGATGCGGAAGCGGAGTTTTTGCTGTTTCATACGGCGTCTCCATTGGCTGTGCGGACAGCTTCATCCATTTCTGTTAAACAATAGGTTTTTTTCGATTTGTCAATCCGATAAGGCCGTCCTAATTCGATTGGATGCTGAAAACTTTCTTGTAAAAGTATGCGTGTGTTTTCCCGATCACCGATGATTACGACGTAAGAACAACCGGTTTGATCAATATATTCCTCCAGCTGTTCGTAGGACGCAGCAACTTCATCCGGTACGTATTCAAAGCTCAAGGGAACCAATGCATACCGATAGGAGCTTGATACCTCCGTTGATGTCATTACGCGGCAGTCTTCCTTCTCCTTCAGCTGCTGATACCATTCAAGGTTATTTCGCATCCATTTGCTTCCATTGTTCACTGGAAATGCTTTAAGATACTCTGAGGGTAAGAGCCATGAGACCATTTGCCAGTTGACACAAAGCAATACGGCGAATGCCGTTCCAGCAAGAATACCTTTCTTTGGAAAAGAAAGATGGATCCGATGACAATGATCTCTCAACTGAGCAATGCACAGGTAACTTGTTCCGTAGAAATAGGGCATCATATATAGGTCTAATCCCAGATGCGTATTGCTGCGCGATTTTGCCCATCTTTCCACTTCGCTGGCAAACACGGTAAACATGCTTACAGCCATGACAAGAACGATAAGAGCAAATGTCCCTGCAATCCACCAGACACCGCGAATGCAACGCTTTGAAAAAGATTCACTCCAAGCATGGATTAGACAATATATGATTACCAGCACTACAGATGGAACACCTAACAAAGGCAAGGCGTCGTTCCAGGCTCCGGTCATGTTCATGGGTTTTGTCAGCAGAAGTTTGGCCATGCCTTTCCACGCAGAAAATACATGTTCCCATTTGAAGGAGGCTCCATTTCGCAGTGCATCGATGTTTTCTGTGCGTAGACCGAGAATGTGACAGCACAGCCCCCACAATAAGATTGCAATCAGGGGACAGAGTAGGGTCAGAGTCATTTTTCTTGTCCATGGTATGCGCTGTACGCAAAGAATAAAGAGGAGTGCAAAGAGCACCCACAGAATACCGGTCTGCTTGATCAAAACCAAAGCCGTCATTTGGACAGCCAGCATGAAGTGCCGGTGCTCAGACTCTTTTTGTATGGTATACAGTATCAGACCGTACAGTGCTCCCAAGGTCGAGTTGACATGAAGAAAATGATAGGGAGCACTGGAAATGGCGGTTGGCAGGAGGATTGCACCAGCTGTAAAGAAAAGAATCTGATGAGGCTTTTTCCAGGAAAAATGCTCTGTGAGAGGCAGAAAAAATACAGTGTTTATTAAAAAGAGAGCTGAATACAGCGTTCCCTCGTGCCATTCTCCACGCAGATGCATGAACCACCATTCGATCAGCTGCATGCCGGGAACATAGGAAGCATGAGCTTTACAACAAGTCTGCATTCCATTTACCAGACCGTTTGAAACATAAAAACTGCGTGTTTGTGTGGCCCAATAACTGAATTCGTCAAAATGCAGGACGGAACGTTTCTGGCAGCTGAAAAACCAAAAAACAGCCAACAACACAAAGCAGGCTAATCCGGGCGTTAGGAAAAGTTTCGAAAGCTCGTGGAGAACGACGGTTGGCTTTCTTTTTGAGGCAATAATGATCAGCCAAATGAGACTGAAAAGAATAAGCGTAGGCGCAAGAAAGTCTACCCAATTCAGGCTGCGAAAGGCTGCAAGCACAAGAAGCACAGGCATGCTCAGGCAAACCATCAGAGGTAGAATAATCTCGATTTTTCGCTTGAGAAGCAGACACATGACACAAGCAACAAAAAAGACTGCTGCTAAATGTGACCCAAGCATAGTCTTTCCTCCTTTAACAATCCTAGTCCCTTCCCGCTTCCGGAAGCATGGCTTCCTCGCTCAAAGAACGGCTGATTTCGTAATCGTAGCTCAGATCGTCCTGATTGACGCTGGCCACGCCCTGAATGAGGCCGATCAGACCCATGCAGCTGACCAGCGATGTGCCGCCGTAGCTGACAAAGGGCATGGTGACGCCGGTTAATGGAATCAGCTTCATGACGCCGCCGATGATGATGAACGTCTGCACGCCAAGCATCACGGTTGCGCCCATGGCGACGATGGAATGAAAGCTGTGGCGCGAAGACTGGACGATGGACGCGCCCCGCAAAATGAGGATGACATACATCACCAGCACCAGAATGCCGAAGATGATGCCGAACTGCTCGCAGATCACGGCAAAGATCGCGTCGGAAAAGTACACCGGGATCACGCGGGGCGATCCCAGCCCCAGACCCACGCCGAAGAGTCCGCCGGAGGCGATGGCCATGAGCGCCTGCACCATCTGGTAGCCGCTGGTTTCGTAGTACAGCCAGGGATTGCGCCAGATGGCCACGCGCTTTTTGACGTGCGCAAACATCTTGTAGCCAAGAACCGCCGCACCGCCGCCGCCGATGAGTCCCAGACCCGTTACGGGCAGGTTGCCGGTGGAGGCGTAAAAGAGCATCAGCGCCGTGGCGTAGTAGATGAGCGCCGTGCCGAGGTCGGCCTGCAGCATCAGCATCAGAAGGCAGAAGCCTGCAAACAGAAACCACGGCCAGAACTGATGGCGGCTCATATACCAGCCCAGAATCAGCAGAAGCGAAATCTTGACCATTTCGCTGGGCTGCAGGCTGACGCCGCCGATGATGATCCAGTTGGTCGCGCCGTTGTATTCAGAGCCGATGGCCAAAGGAAGCACCATCAGCACGGCGGAAAACATCATGACCACTTTCATCAGGAACTTCCAGCGCCGGATGTAGCGGATGAGCATGATGCACACCAGCATCACCACGATGCCCACGCCGTAGTACATGGCCTGCTGCACGCCGCGCGAGGTGCCTGCGCCCTTGTCGGTGATGGTCAGCACCAGCACGCCCAGAGCGCACAGAAAGTTTGCTATGGCCAGAAGCAGCTTGTCAGCCGGGAAAAAGCGCGGCAGCCACAGCGTGGCAATGTACATCAGCCCCGGAACCACCACGGAAAGCGCAAAGCCCTGCCAGCGAAGCTCGCCCTTGCAGGCCACCAGCAGGAAGGCGCTGAAGAAAAACAGCATCATCGCCGAAACCAGCGCCCTTGCGGGATCGCGGCGGCGCTCACGGTCGGCTCTGGCGCGGGCGCGTCTGGCTGCACGCGCCTGTGCGCGTTTTTTGCTCATCGCTGCCCACCCCCAAAGTATTTGTCCCAGACCTGACGCTTGGCGCGCTCGGCCTCGTCGTGCCCGACATAGGCGCTCTTGGGCGGCGCGGCGGCGTCGGTCATGTCGTCCTCATCCATCACGGGCGGATAGAAGGGCTCTTCGTCCTCGTCTTCATCGGCCACAGGCGCGTAAAACTCAGTTTCCACAACAGGCTCGTCATATACCGGCAGCTCCGGCTTCTTCTCGCCTGCTGGACGGCGGAAGGCGGAATCGTCCACCAGCCCCTGCTCGCGTGCGGCCTCGTAGGTGTATACGTCAGCCGCATCGTCGTAGAGGATCTCTTCTTCCTCTTCCCCGGCGTACTGCTGCTGCGCCATCATGGCCTGCTGGTAGCCCTGCTCAAACGCCTGCTGAGCGGCATACTGCTGCTGCATCATCCATTGCTGGTGGGCCATCATGGCCTGCTGTTGGGCCATCATGGCCTGCTGCCAGGCCATCTGCTGCGCCTGATCGGGATCCGGCTGAGGCTCCTCCACGCCCGGCTGGCGAAGCGCGTGCCCCGTGGCCTCAAAACCGGCAAACAGCCTGAGACGGAGCTCGCATTCGCCGACATAGAGCCTTGATCCGTGCGCAAGATACAGCGGATGTCTCCGGCTTTCGAATGCTTCGCCATCCACAATCACGGGGTTTTTTCCATAAGGATCTGTCAGGAGTCCCTTGCCGTCCTCAAAGCGGAACCACAGATGCCGCTTCTCTACGCCTGCAACGGGAATGCATAAATCGTTGGTGCGCGAATACCCCAGCGTGCCCTCGCGCGGCACAGGCAGCGCCGTTCCGCGCTGGAGATGATCCGAACCCTGAATCACGATCATCTCGCCGATGAAACCGGCGTCGGGCAGGAGCTTCATGCGCTTTCTGGCCTGACGGCGGTCCTTGCGGTACCAGCGCCAGCTGCGCCAGACGATGAGCACCATCAAAAACAGGAACCAGTAGCGCGCGCCTTGAGCTATCAATTCATAGATTTCCTCCGGCATGGTACGGCTCCTTTCTCTCAAAAATGGAAAACGCCGGAAAATAACTTCCGGCGTGCAAACGCGTGTTTTGCTGCCGTGAGGCAGTGAGTGTATTTTGCTGCTTCAGCGAGCAGACTTGCGGCTTTCGATCACACAAGCGAGCCCCGACATCTTTCATGGAGGGGCGGTCAAAGGACGCAAGGCCAAACACCGTCCGCCAACTCTGCGCGCCTCCGGCGCGCAGTCCACGGGTTAAGGGCGAAGCCCTTATCAGTCGTCTTCGGCGCGGGCTTCTTCGAGGAATTTTTCCAGCTTGCGCTTGACGCGCTGCAGGGCGTTGTCGATGGATTTGACGTGACGGCCCAGCTTGTCGGCGATTTCCTGATAGGACTTGCCGTCGAGATAGGCGTTGAGGACGTCCTGCTCGAGGGGGCTTAACACCTGATCGACACGGTCGCGGATGGAGACGAGGTTTTCGCGGCCGATGATGAGCTCTTCGGGGTTCTGGGCGCGGCCCTCGACGATGACGTCCATGAGGGTGCGGTCGCTTTCCTCGTCGTAGATGGGCTTGTTGAGGGATACGTAGGAATTGAGGGGTACGTGCTTCTGGCGCGTGGCGGTCTTGATGGCGGTGATGATCTGACGGGTGATGCACAATTCCGCAAACGCGCGGAAGGAGGAAAGCCGCTCCGCCTGATAATCGCGCACGGCTTTGAACAGGCCGATCATGCCCTCCTGCACGATGTCCTCGTGATCTGCGCCGATGAGAAAATAGCTGCGCGCCTTGGAGCGCACGAAGTTCTTGTACTTGGAGAGCAGGAATTCAATGGCGACGCTGTCGCCCTGCTGCGCCTGTCCCACGACCTGTTCGTCGGTGAGGTCGGCAAACTGGCGGCTGAGCACCGTTTCCCACGAGCTGTCCAGATGCAGAACGTCCGCGTCGTCTTCCTCTTCCTCGGCTTCTTCGTCGTCCTCGTCGCGTACGGGAAGGATGAGTTCCTCGTCGAGTTCGTCTTCCAGCAGACGTTCGTCGTCTCTGTGGGTCATGGGGTTTCACCTGCCTTATTTCTGACGTCGTAGTTTATCCAGTGCCGCAAACTGCTCACGGCTGAGCGCGGAGGAGATGGAGGTCAGCTGCTGGGCGGATGGCGGCTGATGCCGTCCGCGCCCGGCGGAGCGCTCCTTTTCCAGTTCGCGCCAGAGCTCGCGGGCGCTCAAACGGGTGGCTCCGCGCCCCAGAATGAGCGTCTGCTCAATGGAGTCGCTGGTGGCCACGCGCGCCTCGCGATACTTGGGCAATTGCTGGCACATGCGTTCGATGTAATGGTCGGCGGTTTCGCCGTGACGGGTGTAGACCACGGTAAAATCCTCGCGGTTTTCGACGCTGCGGATGGGCCTGTCCGCCTTGTAGCCGTCAAAGACCACGCAGACCTCCTGACCGGTGTAGCCTGCGTAGTCCTGCAAAAGGTGGATCAGCCGGTCGCGGCACTCGTCCAGCGGCCATTGCTCATGGTTGGCCTTGGGCCATGCGCCGATGATGTTGTACCCGTCGACGTAAAGGAGCGGCTTCATGGCTTAGCGGCTGCGCATGACGGCGTACATCAGCACGCCTGCGGCAACGCTTGCATTGAGGCTGTCCAGCTTTCCGCGGATGGGCAGCGACACGGTCTTGTCGCAGATGTCCAGCACGCGGCGGCTCACGCCCTCGCCCTCGGCGCCGATAACCAGCGCAACGCCGCCGGAGAAGTCGGTCGTGGCGTAGTCGTCGCCGTCCATGTCGGCGGCGTAGGCCCAGATGTTCTGCGCCTTGAGCACTTCAAGGGTGTTGGAGAGATTGGTCACGCGGGCCACGGGCAGGTATTCCACCGCGCCTGCGCTGGCCTTGACGGCGGCCGGGGTCAGACCCACGGCGCGGCGCTCCTGCACGATAACGCCGTGCGCGCCGGCGCACTCGGCTGTACGGATGATCGCGCCCAGGTTGTGCGGATCGGTGATGCCGTCCAAAAGAATCAGGAAGGGAGCCTCGTTGCGCTCTTTGGCCAACTCCAGCATCGCTTCCACGGTGGAGTACTGGTAGGCGGAGGCGAAGGCCAGCATGCCCTGATGGTTGTGGGTGATGGCGTCCAGACGGGCGCGGTCAACCTCCTGCACGGGGATGCGCTGCTCCTTGGCCATCTGCACGATCTCGCGCGCAGAGCCGCTGAGCTCGCCGCGGGCAACCATGAGCTTTTCGATGTCACGGCCGGACTTCAGCGCCTCGCGGATGGGGTTGCGGCCGGAAAGCAGGTTCTCGGCGGGCACCACATCGCCCTCGTCATCAAGCACCGGCGAGGAGTACTGCGCGGGCTGCTCGTAGCGGTAGCGGTCGTAGGGCTTCTCCTCCTCGCGGCGGAAGGGTTTGCTCTCTTCGCGCGGCTTCACAGGCTTGTCCTGACGCTTGAAGGGCTTTTCTTCAAAGCTCTTCTGGTTGCGGGGCATGTGCTCGCCGTAGCCGTTCTTGCCGTTGAGATAGCGCTTCTTGCCGTTATCATTATCGCCGAAGCGGCGGCTGTCGGAGCGCTGGGAACCGAAGGCGCGGCCTTCCTCGCTGCGCCTGGACTGGTAGGAGGAGCGGTTCTTGCTGTTCTGACGGGAGTAGTTGGAGCCTTCGTCGTCAAAGCCGCCGCGGCTGAAGGCGGCGTCGCGCTTTTCCTGACGGGTCTTTTTTTCGAAATCCTTATAAAAAGCCATGGTGATTCTCCTTATGTATGTTTAGGTCAGGTTTTCGGTTTCAAGGAAGAGACGGCGCGCTTCTTTGATTTCCTTTGCGCGTCCGCAGCTCTTTTCGCCCTCGGGACAGGCTCCGCGCAGACAGCCGGGGCCCGCGTCGCGGAACATCGCAGGAGCCACGCGGCAGCACTGTTCAAACATGCTGGAAGCCATCTGCCGGATCTCCCACTGCGCGCGGGAGCACATGCGCAGGGAGAAGAAGTGACGCAGCTCGCGCGCGTTCATGGTCATGAGAATGCGCGTCTCGCAGGCGTTTGGCAAAACGAAGCGAGCGTCTTCATTGCTCTTTTCGCCCGCGTCTCCGAGCTTTTTCTGCCAGCCTTCGTACCATGACTGCATCTGCGCCATCTGGGATGCGTACTCCTCAACGGCTTCCTCACCCAGATTGCGGATGGCCGGAGGCACAATGTAGCCAAAGCCCGAGGCATAGCTCACATAGCGCTGGCTCTGCACGCTGAAGGAGGCGATGCGGTGGCGGGTGAGCTGGGCCAGAAGCACGCGGCTGACGCCCTCGATGAGGAAGGTGAAGGACACATGCTCCAGAACGCTCTCATGTCCCATGGACATGATCTTTTCCACAAAGGCCTTCTGGTCCTTGGTTTCGATGAGGGAAAGCAGGCGGTCGATATCGCCTCCGGCGTAGCAAAGCCTTGCGCCCAGAGCGGTCAGCGCTTCGGGGTCTGCGGTGTGGCGAACCAGCGCCACGCGCTGCTGTTTTTCAGGCATGCGGAATGCCTCCTTCCGTAGGTACGCCCAGGGCGTATAGTTCGAGGATTCTCTCCTGCTGGCCGGTGAGGTAGAGGTAGCCCATGAGCGCCTCAAGCGCGGTGGCGCGGGAGTAGGCGTACGGGTCCTGATTTTTGGGCGTGTTGTGCCGCGAGTGCGCGTTCTGGCCCCGGCGGAAGACATCCGCCTCCTTTTCGGTGAGATGGGGCTCGATGAGCGCGGCGGCCTGAGCCTGCGCGCCCGCATTGACAAGCGATACGGCGCGGCGGTGCAGGGCGTTGACATGCGCCTGAGACATGAGCAGCGTCTGGCGCGTGAGCAGATCCCACACCGTGTCGCCCACGAAAGCCAGAGACAGCGGATTTTTGCGCTTTGCTTCCTCCTGGGAAAGCGGATTGGAAAGCAGTGTCAAACCCGGAACGCCTCACTTTCGTGCACATTGGTGCAGTATCCATGATAGCATGAAAGTGCTTGATTTACAAGTCTTTTTCCGCTTTGAGCCAGTCGGCGAGACCGAGGGAGAGAGCCTGCGCGATTTTGCGGTGATAGTCAGGCGAAAGGAGCAGCTTTTCCTCCTTGGAGTTGGAGAGAAATCCGCATTCCACAAGTGCCGAAGGAAGCTTTCCGCGAAGCACATAGTAGTCCCCGGCCATGGCCTTGCGGATTTTGGAGGGATGGAGCGCGTCGATCATCGCCTGCTGCAGAAACCCCGAAAGCAGCCGCCCCTTGTCTGCGCCCTTCTGATAGAACACCTGCGGGCCGCTTTCGGAGCGGTCGCGGTATTCGTTTAAGTGGATGCTGAGGAAAACGTCGGCATGCTGTTCATCGGCGATGTCCAGCCTGCGCTGAAGGTCGGCACGCTTGCGGGCTTTGGTGGCCGTGTCGCCGCCAGAGAGGCAGACGTCCTCCCGGCGCGTCAGGATGACGTGTGCACCGCAGGCTGTGAGTTCCTTTTCAACTTCCAGCGCGATGGAAAGCGTCAGCTCCTTTTCCCACACGCCGCTGTCGCGCGCCCGCGCGCCGCCGTCGTAGCCGCCGTGGCCGGGATCGACCGCCACCCTGAGGCCGCGCAGATCGGGGCGTTCCGCCTGTGCGGGAGCGGCGGTTTCCTGCGTCCTGAGCATGCCGAAAGCCAGTGCACACAACAAAACCAGCGTACAGAAGCGCAGCGTGTCCAGTTTCTTTATGACGATTCGATGAAGAAACAATTTCATGAGCGGACCTCCTTCTTTTTCTGCGGAAGGATATGACGAAGATGGTTGAAAGATGTGCCTGAAATGACATTGATATTTTCGCACACAAATCATGGAAAGTCTGGAAACTCCTTTGCCAGAAAGGCTTTGCGGCGTGTGAGGATTTTCCACATGCGCAGATGCACCGTGGAAAAGCAAGTGGGTTTTCCGCACGGGAGGATGGTTGTCCACATGTGGATATTTTCCACACTTTCCACATGGTTTTCCACACAGAAGAGCGCGATTTTGCTTGAAAAAGCGCGAATATGTGGAAAACTTTTTGTGGCTATCCGGCATGTTGATAAGTTTTCCACATACGGAGCGAATGTGGAAAAAGGTATGGTTTTTGTGGAAAACTTGTGGGAAGTTTGTGAAATTCCGCTTTCCACATGTGGACGAATTGTAACAAGTGTGACGCGCAAACGCAAAACTTCCTCGAGATGTACAAAATGGTCATCTGCGTGGATGAAACCAGCTTGTCTGCTGAATGGCTTTGGCAGGACTGCGGGGCGCTTCCGTCGAAATAATAACAACCATGCTTTTGAATCAATCCTTCTGGAGGCTTATTGATGACTGAATTTCTGGCTCCCATCAACTACGACCGTGCGCGGGACGTTCTGCGCCGGCTGAGCCTGTACAAGACCTATACGCCTGAGGGCGCAAGGCAGGCGCGCGAGGTGCTGCGTCAGCGCTATCCGACCATTTTTGAGCGGATGGATTCCAAGACCTTCGACAATGGCGCGCTGCTTCTGGAAATGCCGGGCGCGGAGATGTCCGGGCCATTGGTGTTCGTGTCGCATCTGGACGCGCAGGAGAGCACGCCGATTGCCGAGTGTCCGCACGAGGTGCCCATGAGCGTGCCGCTGTCGAGGGCGCATATGGTGGCGCTTCTGGAGGCGCTGGAGGCGCTGCTTAACGAAGGCTATCATCCCGGCGGAGACCTGATGATCGCACTTTCCATGGACGGCCTCACCGGCGGCGCGGGCGCAAAGAGCATTGCAGCGCATCTGAAGGCGCGCAGCGTATCGCCCTGTTTTGTGCTGGACTACGGCGGGTATGCTACCATGGACGCCTTCCGCACGTATCTGCCGCAGAACGCGCCGCTGGCTTTGATCGGCATCACCGAAAAAGGCGAGATGCACGGCGTGCTTACGGCGGATGAAGCCGTGTGCGCAAGGCGCGGATGCGAGCTGAAAAAACCCGTCAACGAGCTTCTTCGCGCGGGCGCGCGGCTGACCAGAAGGCCCAAGCATGCCAAGCTCTGTCCGGCCAGCGAGATGATGCTTATGGAGCTGGGCAAAAAAGCGCCGCTTCTGCAGCGCCTGTTCGTCAGCCATCCCCGGCTCACCTTTCCGCTGATGAGGCTGATGTGGCGCAAGCGCTCCATCATGAGTCAGTTTTTCTGGTCCAAGCGCACGGTATACACGCTTTCGGCCTCCGGTACGCCGGAAAGCCCGGCGTCAGGCGGCGAGCTGCGCTTTACGCAGAGCCTGATTCCCGGGCAGAAGGTAGCCGATTACCGGCACCACCTGCGCCAGCTTTCGGGCAATGACGACCTGCATCTGACCTTCCCGGTGGAAAACGACGCGAGCCAGCGCAGCGAGCCTTCGGGCGAGGCGTGGGACGCGCTGTCGACCGCCATTGAAATCCAGTTTGACCGCGTGGTCATCGTGCCCTGCCTCAGTCCCTTCGTGACCGACGGCCGCTTCTACGCGCCGCTTGGCAACCGTGTCTACCGCTTCTCCCCCTTCATGGTCACGGGCGACGAGGCGCTTTCCGGGCTTTGCACCGTGACCGACGGCGCGCTTCAGACGGCGGTGCAGTTCTTCCGCTCGATGCTGTCGGTATAAGGAGAGAAACGCATGTCATTGAAACAGAAAATCGCAAAACTCCTGCGCATGACCCCGCTTACGGCGGACGACCTGCGCCGCCGCGGCGCAAAGGTGGGCGAGGACGTATACATCGCCACCCGCAGGATTGACTTGAATCACGCCTTTCTTCTGGAGATCGGCAATCATGTCACCATCAGCGACGCGCGGATTCTGACCCACGACGGCAGCACCAAGCGCGCTCTGGGCTTAAGCCGCGTGGGCAGGGTGGTCATCGGCGACGAGGTCTTTATCGGCGCGGACGCCATCCTTCTGCCTAATGTGAAGATCGGCTCGAGGGTCGTCATCGGCGCGGGCGCGGTGGTGACGCGCGATATCCCCGACAACTCCGTGGCCGTGGGCAGCCCTGCGCGCGTGATCATGAGCTATGACGAGTACATCGAAAAGAACCGCCAGGCCATGGAAACGGCGCCTGTCTACCGCACCCATTATTCCGAAAAAACCCCTGAAGAAATCAAGCAGATGCAGTCCGACCTGATGGGCGGCGGCATCGGGTATGACAGGTAAAAACAGAAGGAGGGCTTCCGGCCTCTATGTCCATCCTCTATCTCGTGTTTTTCCTCGCAGGCGGCGTGACGATCACCCGCCTGCTTTTGCCGCGCGTGCGCGCGGCGGTGCGCACGTACATCGGCCTTTCGCTGGGCGTATTGCTGATGATGTGGCTGCCGATGCTGTGGGCGTACGCGGTGCGCTTCAGCGTCCTTGGGCATGCGCTGGCGGCGGGAACGCTGGCGGCGCTGTGCGGTCTTTCGTATGCGCTGCGCGACAGGCGTGAGGCGCTCACGTTTGACGGGCGCGAAATGCAGGTCGTGAAAACGCTGCTTTTCATGGTGCTTCCGCTTGCCGTTCTGGGCGGATACCTGCAGTACACGCATTCCATCCGGCTGGCGGCGGACGGCAGCTATCACGTCGGCCAGAGCACCTACGGCGATCTGTCGCTGCATCTGGCGGTGTGCACAAGCATTGTGGGCGCGCGCTTTCCGCTGCACAACAGCCTCATGCTCGGCGCGACGATGGCGTATCCGTACCTGTCGGACTCCATCGCCTCGACGATGCTTCTGATGGGCATGCCGCTGAATACCGCGATGGCCTTTACCGGAACCCTGATGATGACGCTCACCTTCACCGGCTATGCGCTTTTGTGCCTGCAATTGTGCCGCAGAAAGGGCGCGGCGGTGCTGGCGTATCTGCTGCTGTTTGTAAACGGCGGTTTGGGCTTTTTCTACACCATCGATGCTACGGTGGACGGCTATTCCGTCACCGGCCTGTGGGATAACCTCCAGACCGTGATGCAGGGCTATTACCAAACCCCCACCAACCAGCCCGATCCGCATAACCTGCGCTGGGTCAACATCATCTGCGACATGCTGGTGCCGCAGCGCGGCATCCTCGGCGGCTGGACGATGCTCATGCCCTGCCTCAACCTCCTTCTGCCGCCGCTGTGCCGCAGGCGTGAGCACGGCGTGCGCGCACTGGTGCTGCTGGGCCTGTTCGCAGGCGGGCTTCCGCTCATTCATACGCACAGCTATCTGGCGCTGGTGCTGCTCAGCGCCGGCTGCTGCCTGTACTGCGTGCTGACGTCCCGGAACAGATGGCGCGCGTTCCGTCCGTGGCTGATCTACGGCGCGATTGCCGCTGCGCTGAGCCTGCCGCAGCTTGTGGCCTTCACCTTTGTGCAGGCCACGGGCAGCGACCATTTCCTGCGCTTCCAGTTCAACTGGTGCAACAACCGCGGCAATCAGGGACTGGTGGACAGCTACCTGTGGTTCTATATCAAAAACGTGGGCCTGCCGTACCTGCTGATCCTCCTTGCGCTCCTTCAGCGCGGCAAAAAGGGCGAAGCGCTTCCGGACGCCATCCGTCAGAACCGGCTGATTGCTTCCGGCGCGTTTGTGATCTATCTGGTGTCGGAGTTCATCCTCTTCCAGCCCAACGAGTACGACAACAACAAGCTCTTGTACGTCTGGTTCCTGCTCTGCCTGCCGATGGCGGCGGATTACGCCTTTGACATCTTCGAGCGTCTGCGCGGTCTGGGCGGCAGACGGCTGATTGCAGCGGGCTTCCTGATGACTTGCTTCCTTTCGGCCGGGCTTACGATTGCGCGCGAGTGCGTGAGCGACTATCAGGCGTATTCGGCGGCTGACATTGAAACCGCAGAGTACATCAAAGAAAACACGCCTGAGCACAGCATCTTCCTTACCGGAAACCAGCATCTCAATCCCGTCAGCTCTCTGGCCGGACGCACGATCCTCTGCTCAAGCGACCTCTACCTGTACTATCACGGCTTCAATACCGGCGCACGGCGCGCGGAAATCGCCGCTTTCTACGAAGATCCAGCCGCAAACCTTGACCTTTTGAAGAAATATCAGGTACAATACATCTACGTCAGCTCCTATGAGCGCGCTGACGGACAGTATGACCTCAACGAGGAGGCGCTGGAAAGCCTGTTCCCGCTGGCGTTTGAATCCGAGAGGGGACAGAACCGCATTTTTGAAGTGCCGAAGGAGTATCGGGAGTGACACGTTTTCTGCGCTACGCCGTGGAGCACGGACGCAAGATCCGCGCGGTCTTTCTGCTGAATGGAGACATCGTCCAGAAGACTGTGGAAGTGGTTTCCTATGACGAAAACACCGTTTCCCTCCGCTTCGGCGCGAAAAAAAAGCCGGTGGAGCTTCCGCTTTCCGACCTGCTCAGCTGTGATTATGCCCGTGGGGATCACGGGGAGGAGTGAAAACATGATTCAAAAGATCAAAAACTATCTGGAAACGCATGAAAAGCAGTACGAGCTGCTGCGCTATCTCATCGCAGGCGGCCTGACCACGGCGCTGAGCATGTTTATCAGCTACGGCGTGTGCTTTATCCTGGCCGACCGCGCGCCGCTGGAGGGCAATTTCATCCCCTGGGTGATTGATTCCATCAACCGCGCCACCGGCGTGCAGGTATCCATTGCAAACGCGGTGAGCTGGGTCATCGCCGTGCTGTTCGCCTTCTGGATCAACCGCGTGATGGTATTCCAGGTCAAGGGCGGCACCACCGGCAGCGTGCTGACCGAGCTTGTGCAGTTCGCAGGCGGCCGCATCGTGAGCTTTCTGGTGTTCGAGCAGGGCATGATGCTTCTGCTCAAGATGATCGGCGTGTCGAACTTCATCAACCGCATCGTGGTGCTGGTATTCGTGATGGTATTCAACTACGTGATCAGCAAGTTCTGGATTTTCAAGGGAAAATAATTCTGCCAAGTCCATAGCACACCGCCCCGTGAAGCATGCGCATGCAAAGCAGCTTTGCGGGGCGGATGCTTTTGGGCAAAAACAGCAGGTTCTGCAGCCAGATGCTCAACCCTCCGAAGGAGCACAAAGCGCCCAGCAGCGCATACGGCGGGCGCTCCCACGCCTCAAGCACGGCATGCGCGCCGGAGCCGATTTCCAGCGCCGCGTGCAAAACCGCCATCAGCCGCGGATCAGCCCTTACGGCGGCGCGCATTACGCCTGCCGCGATGGAAAACAGCATCATTGCGCCGCACACGCCCAGCATGGAAACCGCAGACTGGTGGATGGCGGAGGGCAGTGCGATTCTGTCAGGGGCTTCAGGCAGCTGCGGCTCGACGGGCTGCTCCATCATCCGCCACGCCGCCGCCGTGACGGCTGCGCTCAGCCAGTGGAGGAGAAGCAGCGTCCATGCCGCGCGCCGGTCGCCCGTCCAGCCGGAAAGGGTGCCGGTGAAGAACATCGGGCTCATCACACCGCCCAGCGCCAGCAGCGACTCCGGATAGCGGCATGCCGTGTGCGAAATGCGCTGCGCAGATGCCGGCGATCCCGACAGAAAGGAAAATGCCGCCGTGAGCCAGACTCGTCTGTCCGCAGGCAGCATCCGGCACAGAACCATCATGGGAAACAGCGCCGGGAGCACGCCGGATACGAACGTTTGCGCCGCCGAAAGCGCCGCGCGCATCGCTTCCTGTGAGAACAGGACAATCCCGGCAGCGCATAAGCCAATCATTATTGCAGACATGGAAAATCCTCCGGATGCAGATAATACCATTGATGTTTTTCCGAAACTGTGCAAACGTTAGCACAAGGAAGGCCAAAGATCAGAACAATTTCACAAAATCCAACAAAAACTTTCTTTTTTCGCATTTGTGCTCTTTTCACAAAGCACATTTTGCGCTATACTAAAAGCGATTCTCGCTGAAAGCCACCCCGCGCAAAACGCAAAAGGAGAATGCTTGTGACGGATTTTGTGAGCAACTGGAACAATGATCTTCTGACGGTTCCCTTTGGCCCCCTTGGTATCATCGCCATGCCCGGCTGTGAAGAAGCCGGCCAGAAGATTAACGCCTATCTGATGAAGTGGTATGAACAGCAGGCTGCTTTGGAAGACACGCCTCTCTATACCCAGATGGGCGCCAACCGTAAGGACTTCCTTATCGAGGCGCACTGCCCGCGCTTCGGCACCGGCGAAGGCAAAGCCATCATCAAGGATTCCGTGCGCGGATATGATATCTATATCCTGTGCGATCCCGGCGCCTACAACGTGACCTACAAGATGTACGGCATGCATGTGCCCATGTCTCCGGACGATCATTATCAGGATCTCAAGCGCATCATTGCTGCCATCGGCGGCAAGGCCAAGCGCGTAAATGTCATCATGCCCTACATGTACGAGGGCCGTCAGCACCGCCGCTCCAGCCGCGAAAGCCTCGACTGCGCGCTGATGCTGCAGGAGCTCGAAGGCATGGGAGTGCAGAACATCATCACCTTTGACGCCCACGATCCCCGCGTGCAGAACGCCATTCCGCGCGGCAGCTTCGAAAGCGTTATGCCCAGCTACCAGATTCTCAAGGCGCTCTTCCGTGAGCAGAAGGATCTGCAGATTGACCGCAAGCACATGATGATCGTCAGCCCCGACGAAGGCGCGCTGGACCGCAACATCTTCTATTCCTCCGTGCTGGGTCTGGACATGGGCTTCTTCTACAAGCGCCGCGACTACACCCGCGTGGTTAACGGCCGCAACCCCATCATCGCTCATGAGTATCTGGGCGACAGCGTAGAGGGCAAGGATATCCTCGTTTCCGACGACATCCTCTCCTCCGGCGATTCCATTCTGGACCTCGCCCGTCAGCTCAAGAAGCGCAAGGCCAACCGCATCTTCGCCGCCGCGACTTTCGGCCTGTTTACCAACGGTCTGGACGCGTTCCATCAGGCGTATGAAGAGGGTCTGATCCACCGCATCATCTCCACCAACCTGACCTACCGCACGCCTGAACTTCAGGCCGCGCCGTGGTTCATTGAGGCGGATATGACCAAGTACACCGCCTACATCATCGCTACGCTCAACCACGAGCGCAGCCTGAGCAAGCTGCTCACGCCCTACGACCGCATCAAGGCGCTTTTGGGACGTTATCAGGACGAGCAGGCGAAGAACGGCTTCCGTCTGGTGTAAAATGCATATGAAAAAGAGACCGGATATATGTCCGGTCTCTTTTTTGTGCTGTCAGGCGTCCGCGCCGATAAAGTGACGGGTTCTGGGATTGTCAGAGTTGAAAAGCTGCTCAGGCGGGCCTTCCTCCACGATCAGGCCGCCTTCCATGAAGACCACGCGGTCGGCTACGTCGCGGGCAAAGCCCATCTCATGGGTGACGACGACCATGGTCATGTCCTCGCGCGCCAGATCGCGCATGACGGCGAGCACTTCCTGCGTCAGTTCCGGGTCGAGCGCGGAAGTAGGCTCGTCAAAACAGAGGATTTCAGGGTCCATGCACAGCGCACGGGCGATGGCCACGCGCTGCTGCTGGCCGCCGGAAAGCTGGTAAGGGTACTGGTCAGCCTTGTCGGACAGACCCACCTTTTCCAGAAGCGCCTTCGCCTTTTCGATGGCCTGCTTTTTGGGCATCTTTTTGACGCGGACGGGCGCGTCGATGACGTTCTGCAATACGCTCATGTGCGGAAACAGATTGAACTGCTGGAACACCATGCCCATGCGCAGCGTAATCTGACGCAGGGTGCTTTCGTCGGAGTACTGTCCGTTGCCGGTGCACATGGTGAGATCGTCCAGCTTGATCTCGCCCTTGTCTACGGTTTCCAGCTGGTTGAGGCAGCGCAGAAAGGTGCTCTTGCCGGAGCCGCTGGGGCCGATGAGCGCCACCACTTCGCCTTTGTTTACGGTCATGGAGATGCCCTTGAGCACGCCCAGACCGTCAAAACCCTTGTGTACATTGGTTGCAGTCAGCATTTTGGCTTCTCCCTTCCCTTAGCGGTAGTAGTCCATCTTCTTCTCGGCCAGCTTGCACAGCTGCTCGGCCACGCCGTTGAGGATCAGATACATGATGATCGCCACCAGATACGGCTCGATGGATGAGGACGAGGATACCTGCTTTTTGGCGACCGTCATCAGATCCACTACGGCCACGGTGGAGGCAAGCGCGGTGTCCTTGATGAGGGTGATGATTTCGTTGCACACGGGCAAAAGCACGCGCTTGACCACCTGCGGCAGGATGATGGTGAAGAAGGTCTGAATCTTCGTATAGCCCAGCACCTTGGCGGCTTCGTACTGTCCCTGCGGAATGGCCTGAATGCCGGAGCGGAAGATCTCGGCAAAATAGGCGGCGTAGTTGATGACAAAGGAGAAGATGACCGCCCAGAAACGATCCACGCGGAAGGGCAGGATCATGGGCAGCAGGAAGTAGATGAACATGATCTGCAGCATCAGGGGCGTGGAGCGCATGATGTAAATGTAAAACGAAATAGGCGCGCGAACGATGCGGCGTTTGCTCATGCGGCCCTGCGCCACCAGCATGCCCAGCGGAACGCTCAGAAGCAGCGTGAGGAAGAAAATGCTCAGCGTCGTGCCAGCGCCGTCGATCATGAGGGTCACGAGCTTCCACAGCTTTTCAGGATTGTTGAAGAACTTGATGGTCATGAGGAAGAGATTCCTTTCTTTTGGTGGGCTGATCAGCAAAACCAAACTCCGAAAGCCGCCTCCGCGAAGCGGTTCGGGGTGAAGGGGCTCAGCCCCTTCCGATCGCGCAAGCGAGCCGGAGCCCTTACCGCTGCGCGGAGCGAATGTATCAGTTACATTCGCCCACCGCAGGTGTGGGCTCCGGCGGTCTTATATGCATCACCAAACTCCGTCAGACAACTCCGCGAAGCGGTAATGGGTTAAGGGCGAAGCCCTTAAGGGACGACGGTGATGTCTTCGGTGAACCACTTCTTGCAGATCTCGGCCAGAGTGCCGTCGGCCTTGAGCTCCTGAAGGATCTCCTGAACCTTGTCGCGCAGGGCGGCGTCTTCCTTGCGGAAGCCGATGCCGTAGTTGTCGTCAGCCAGAGCGGGACCGGCAACCAGATCGGTGGCGCCCATGCCGCTGACCTTGTACTCGCCGACTACCAGGTCGACCAGCACGGCGTCGCAGCCGCCATTCTGCAGATCCATCAGAGCGGTCAGGTACTCGTCGTAGCCCAGAACCTCGGTGAAGGTGGCAGCCAGATCGGCGTAGTCGCCATTGAGCAGCTCTTCAGCGTAGGAGCCGTTCTGCACGGCCACGGACTTGCCGGCGAGCTTTTCCACGTTGTCGATGCCGGAGTCGGCCTTGACGTAGAAGATCATCTGGTTGTTGAGGTAGGGGAAGGTCATGGCCATGGATTCCTCACGCTCGGGGGTGATGGACATGCCGTTCCAGATGCAGTCGATGTTCTTGGAGTTGAGCTCCAGCTCCTTGGCGTCCCATGCGATGGGCTGCGCAATGAACTCTACGCCCAGCTTTTCGGCCACAACCTTGGCCACGTCGATGTCAAAGCCTACGATTTCGTTGTCTTCGTCGCGGAAGCCCATGGGCGGGAAGCTGTCGTCCAGACCGAGGATAAAGGTGCCTTTTTCCTGAATGTAGGAAATGGAAGTATCTTCAGCATGAGCGAAACCGCACACAAGCATCATCAGGATCAGGGCAACAGTGAACAGTTTCTTCATAGGGATTTCCTCCTTTTAAATTTCTTAGCGCTTTATCGCGCTAACACGATAGTATAATAACACCACCCCCTATCCTTGTCAATAGCTTTTTGAAAAAAGTTTTGAGAAATTTTGCGAAGCCTGCGAACAAGTGCCTGCTATTGACTTTTTTCGCACAGGAGGTACAATGACCCATGTATCCGTATTGTATGAAACGGGGGCATTTGAAATGGCAGCGATTGATCTGGTGGTCAAAATCGGCAGCATGGCGCTGATCCAGAAGGCCGAGAATGAAATTGACTATAATATCTTTCAGAGACTGGGCGGCGATCTGCGCCCGGGCATGATTCTGGTTACCTCCGGCGCGGCGGAAATCGGAAGGCTGGACTACCTGCACCGCGCAGGATGCGAGCTGCGCGGCATGACGGAAGAAGATAAGGCCGATTACGCGGCGCAGGGCCAGACCATCCTGATGAATACCTACCGGCAGTTCGTCAGGCCGGAATATGGCATCCGTCAGGTGCTGGTGGAGCATACGCATTTCAACGATCCGCTCAGACGCGAGCATATCCGCCGTCTTTTCGACCGCGCCGCCGCACAGGGCGTGATTCCGATCATTAACTATAACGACCCCGTCAGCGACGAGGAAGTGCGTAAGATGGAACTGGCCAGCCGCCGCGCTGAGGGCGCAGAAGTGGTGGAGTGCGTGGATAACGACGAAACCGCAGAGGTCGTCGCCAGCCTCACGGGCGCAAAGAACCTGATTCTGCTGACCTCCACGGAGGGCATCTACCTCGACCGCGACGACCCCACGACGCTGGTCAGGCTGGTCACAGCGCCCACCATCGAGGAGGTACGCGCCAAAGTTGCCGAATTGATGGGACACTGTCAGGGCGCCAGCCGCAAGGGCGCAAACGGCGCAAGAGCCAAGCTGGCCTTTGCCCTGCGCGCGGTGGAGCATGGTACCAACGTGATCATCGGCCATGCGCGCTATCATATCGGCGATCTGCTGTCCGGCCGCGTCCCGTGTACGCGCCTGGGCGTGAATATGGAGGAAAACGCATGAGCCAGACGATGTGGACCATCACCACGGTGATCGCTGTGCTGGGACTGGCGCTTTTCGGGTTGATTCTCAAAAAGCTCCACAAGGCATATAAGGAAATCGACGAAAAATATCAGCCGCTGCAGCTGCAGTTCAAATACAGCGCTGCGGACGTCAAGGATGAACCCATTGACAAACGCTTCAGCCTGCTGTTCATGCCGATGCTGTTTTACGTGGGCCTCGCGCTGGCCGTGGCTGCGCATAACGCCGCCAATTACGCCTGGATGCGCTATGCCATGTATGGCTTCGCCGCTGCCGGATGCTTTGCCGGATTTGCGGAAACACTTCTTCTGGCCTTCGGACGCGGCAAGGCTGCGCCTGTGTGCGGACGGATCAAGTGGATCTGCTTCGCCGTGTGGACACTGGGCATGTTCCTCGGCCTCTTCCTCAGGGGCTGGGCGCTGTGAAAAAAGGAGGATAAGCATGTATACCATCGCTGATCTCTACGACCTCGATTATACGCTGGCCAAAGACTACCTTTCGCAGTTCACGTATCCGTGGGAAGCGCTGAAAGGCATCAGCGGCCTCATCGTGAAGCTCGGAGAAACGCTCGGTCATGACTACCGCGAGGTTTCCCCGCAGGTGTGGGTGCATGAAAGCGCAAAGGTCGCGCCAAGCGCCTTTCTGGGCGCGCCGTGCATCATCGGCCCGGACACCGAGGTGCGCCACTGCGCGTTTGTGCGCGGAAGCGCGCTGGTGGGCGCTGGCTGCGTGGTGGGCAACAGCGTGGAGCTCAAAAACGTGATTCTCTTCGACGGCGTGCAGGTGCCGCATTTCAACTATGTGGGCGACAGCATTCTGGGCCACCTCAGCCACATGGGCGCGGGCTCCGTTACGTCCAACATCAAGAGCGACAAAACCCTCATCACCGTGCGAAGCGATGAAGAAGCCATCGAAACCGGCCTCCAGAAAATCGGCGCCATGCTGGGCGACCGCGTGGAAGTGGGCTGCAACACCGTGCTCAACCCCGGCACAGTGGTCGGAAAAGATACGAATATCTATCCGCTCTCCTGCGTACGCGGCGTGATCAAATCCAACAGCATCTTCAAAACCGGCGGCGTCGTCGTAACAAAACAAATCTGAACAAGCAAAAGCAGCGTTCCCTCACAAAAGAGGAAACGCTGCTTTTTGCATACAGCCCGATCACACAAGCGAGCCGGGAGGCCTTCCGCCGAGCGGCGGTCTTATGTGCAAGGCCAAACTCCGTCAGCCACACCCCCGCGAAGCGGTCCGGGGTCCAGGGGCACTGCCCCTGGTTATTCGTCGGGCCAGCGGAGGGGGTATTCGGTGAGGGCGTAGTCCAGACGCTTGCCGTTGGAACGAAGGGTCTTGAGGACGGCCTCGATGGAGGAGTCCTTGGTGTAGGGCGTGGGCGCCATGTCGTTGTAGTCGGTGCGGGAAGAGATGCGGATGGGAATGATCTTGATGGCGTCGTTGATGAGCGCGCCGTCCTTGGTCAGACGCATGCGAATCTGGAAAATGTAGGAGGCCATGTCGCTGGGCTTGTTGTTTCCGGCAAAGGAGAAGTTGCCCAGAGAGTAGCAGATGTACTTGCCGTTGTAGTATTCAACGGGATTGATGCGGTGGGAGTGATGGCCGATGACCAGATCCGCTCCGGCGTCGACGGTCGCGCGTCCGAGGCGCACCTGATTGTCGTTGGGATAGTAGTCCAGCTCAGCGCCCCAGTGATAGGAGACGATCACGATCTGACAGCCGTCGTCGCGCAGGGCCTGAATGTCGCCGGGAACCTTCTCAATCAGCTCGCTGTGCCGTCCGCCGAAGGTTTGATAGGCCAGAGAGCCGATTTTGACGCCCTTGACCCAGAAGACGGCGGGCTCGTCCTCGCTGGCATAGGTAAGGCCGGCGGCGGTGAGCACGTCCTTGGTTTCCTGCAGGCCGTCCTCGCCCATGTCGAGCACGTGGTTGTTTTCAAGGGTCACGGTTTCCACGCCGTTGGGCAGGAGGATGTCGGCATAGGAGGGATCGGCGCGGAAAAGAAAGGAGTTTTCGCGCTTGTCCGGGTTGCGTCCGGCGGTGGTGAGCGTGCCTTCGAAGTTGATCATGGTCAGATCGTCCTTGAGCAGCTCGTCACGGATGTTGCGGAAGGGATAGTTGATATCGCCGTTCTGCTTCTTGAGCTCCTTGTCAAAAATCGACGTGCCGGAGGCCTGTACGTTTTCGCCGATGGTGAAGTCGCCGGTGAAACTCATGGTGATGAGGATCGATCCGTCGGGCTGATAGACCGGCTGGGTCGGATCAACTTCGGGTTCCGGCTCGGGCTCTGCTTCGGATTCAATCACCGTTTCCTCGGATACGGTGCCGTCCTCGTCAAAGATGGTGATGGATACTTCCTCCATGTCGCCGGTGGCGTAGGCACAAAGGGTCAGGGTCAGAAGCATGCAGACCAGCACAAGGAAGGACAGTGGATGCCTTTTCATTGGGTAACACCTCGGGAATCAAAGACTGTGGATAAAGTTCGCCATGCGCTCCAGCGCCTCCTGCAATTTGCCGATGGAGGTGGCGTAGCTGCAGCGGATGTGCCCCTCGCCGCTTTGGCCGAAGGCCGTGCCGGGCACACAGACCACCTGATGCTCGTGCAGAAGACGGTCGCAGAATTCGTCGCTGCTCAGGCCTGTGGACTGTATGCCGGGGAATACGTAGAACGCGCCCAAAGGCTCGAAGCAAGAAAGACCCATCTCGCGGAAGGCGCTCACCATGAGGCGGCGGCGCTGGTCGTAGCTTTCGCGCATGCGGCATACGTCGGCATAGCGGTCCTCGCGCCCGCGGCGGAGCGCCTGCTCGGCGGCCACCTGTCCCTGACGCGGCGCGCAGAGAATGGTGTACTGGTGAATCTTGCACATCACATCGGCAAAGGCAGCAGGCGCGCAGATGAAGCCCATGCGCCAGCCGGTCATGGCAAAGGCCTTGGAAAAGCCGTTGAGCACGATGGTGCGCTCGCGCATGCCGGGCAGGGTGGCGATGCTCACATGCTCGCCGCCGTAGGTCAGTTCTGCGTAAATCTCGTCGGAAATAACGATGAGATCATGACGGATAAAGACTTCCGCCAGCTTTTCCAGCTGGTCGCGGCGCAGGATCGCGCCGGTGGGATTGTTGGGATAGGGCAGGATGATGGCCTTGGTGCGCGGGGTGACCGCCGCTTCCACCGCCTCAGGCGTGAGGGAAAAGGCGTCACGCTCGAAGGTGGGCATGGGCACGGGCTTGCCGCCGGCAAAGATGACGCCGGGCGCGTAGCTGACGTAGCTGGGTTCGGGCACAAGGATTTCGTCGCCGGGATTGGTGAGCACGCGCAGGCTCAGGTCGATGCCCTCGCTTGCGCCCACGGTGACGAGAATTTCATCCTTGGGGCTGTATTTGAGCTGAAAACGGCTCTCCATGTAGTGCGCAATTTCCTCGCGCAGCGAAAGCAGGCCCCAGTTGGAGGTGTACTGCGTCTCGCCGTCGAGCAGGCTGTCGATGGCGGCGTTGCGGATGTGATAGGGCGTCACAAAATCCGGCTCGCCCACGCCAAGGGAGATCGCGCCGGGCATGGTGGCGGCCACGTCAAAAAACTTGCGGATGCCGCTCTTGGGCACAGCCGCAATGTCGGGATTGAGATAACGGGAAAAATCTAGGCTCACGCAGTGACCACCAGCCTCTTGTCAGCGTCCCTGCCTTCGAAGATCACGCCGTCGGACTTGTAGCGCTTGAGCACAAAATGCGTGGCGGTGCCGGTTACGGTTTCCAGCGTGGACAGCTTCGTGTGCACAAAGAAGGCCAGCTCCTTGAGCGTGTGCGCCTCCACCAGCAAAAGCAGGTCGTACGCGCCGCTCATGAGGTAGCAGGACTTGACCTCGTCAAAACGGTAGATGCGGCGGGCAATGGCGTCAAAGCCCTGATCGCGCTGAGGCGTTACGTTGACTTCAATCATGGCCTCCACGCGCTCGCGGTCGGTCTTGTCCCAGTTGATCACGGGGGAATAGCGCAGGATCACGCCGTCGGATTCCATGTGGTCGATGCACTCGGCCACTTCCTCCATGGTGTGGCCGGTCATGGTCGCCAGCTTTTCCAGCGGCAGACGGCAGTCCTCCTGAAGAAGGTTCAAAAGCTGCATTTGCAGATTCTGCATACAGACAGACTCCTTTCTGATGGGGAGATGCCCCATTATACCATTGTTATCGAAGGTGTTCAAATTTATTTTGTATCAATCTTCCCGATATGAAACCGGTTATGGTATACTGAATACAACAGGAGGCGAAAAAAATATGTTTGAACTGCGGAAATACCATCATCCTGATTTTGCGCGCCTTGAAAACGCGCCTGACGCTACCTTCCTGCCCGCGCCGGCGGACGGCGTGGCTCCGGACAATTTCCATGCCATGAGCATCTTCCCCGAGTACATGAAGGTGGACGGCAAGTGGCTTCTGGCCGAGGAGAGCCGCATGGACTGCGTGGCCGTGCTGGAGGGCGGACGGATTCTCGTCAAGGAATTCCGTCTGCTGAAAAAAGGCGAAATGGTGCTGGTGGGACGCACGGAAAACGGCGAAGAAGGCATCTATATGCACGCCGAGGGCTTCCATGAGGAAAAGGCGCTGGAGGAAACCTTCTCCTTCCGCCGCAGCCGCAGCCGCGAGACGGCCTATTCGCAGGATTACAACGAATTGTACGACCTTTTGCGCCACGAGCGCGACCACGGCAAAATCGTGTGGGTCATGGGCCCGGCCTTTGCCTTCGACCGCGACGCGCGCGAGGCCATGAGCAAGCTCATCGAGGACGGATACGTTCATGCGGTGCTGGCCGGAAACGCGCTGGCTACGCACGATCTGGAGGGCGCGTACATGGGCACCGCGCTGGGACAGGACATCTATACCCATATCTCCCAGCCCAACGGGCACTATAACCATCTGGAAACCATCAACCGCGTAAGGCTTCACGGAAGCGTGAAGGAATTCATCCGCGCCGAGGGCATCGACAACGGCATCATCTACAGCTGCGAAAAGTGCGGCGTGCCGTATGTCCTCGGAGGCTCCATCCGCGACGACGGCCCGCTGCCGCCGGTTTTCGGCAATGTCTACGACGCGCAGGACGCCATGCGCAACGAGATTCGTTCGGCGACCACGGTGATCTGCCTGGCGACGATGCTGCATACCATCGCCACCGGCAACATGACGCCCTCCTACCGCGTGATGCCCGACGGCACCATCCGCCAGGTGTATTTCTACTGCGTGGACGTCAGCGAGTTCGCCGTCAACAAGCTGGCTGATCGCGGCAGCCTCTCCGCGCGCGGCATCGTAACCAATGTGCAGGACTTCATCGTGCTGCTGCAAAAGTCGCTGAGCAAATAAAGCAAACAAAAAAGACTTCCCGCATATGGGAAGTCTCAGACTGTCGATAAACCTTTTAGGGTGGTATTGGAGGGGCCGCAGCCCCTCCGATTTTCATTCGTATCGACCGGCTTTGCCGGTCGGGCGGGGAGTTTTCGCGCTTGCGCGAAAACATTCCGGCAGTATTTGGCGGAAAAGATCGCGAAGCGAGCTTTTTCGACACACTCAGACTTCCCGCATATGGGAAGTCTTTTTTTGTGCTTACAGCCACAGCAGCCAGATCAGCGTTGCGAACAGTCCGGCGCAGAACATGAACAGGCCGAAGCTGATGGACTTGGTGATCTTCTTGAACTCGATGGAGCTCTCGTCCTTGAGCGCAGCCAGCACGCTCTCGTAATGCGTGCTCGCAGGACGGCCGCGCAGCGCAGCAAGATTGTCCAGCAGCCTGCCCAGCGCGTAGGTCACTCTGTTGCCGATGGGCACGGGATGCTTCTCATGGATTCTCGGCAGGAACATCCTGCGCACGCCCAGCACGATGCCATCGCCGAAGCCGGAGAGGATTCGGGCGATGAAGCTGCCAAAGCCGGTGAGGAAGGCGATCATCCAGTCGGGCAGACGATCGGCAAGGAAGGCAAACGCGCCGCCCAGCGCGATCAGCACACGGATGAGGGGACGGTAGACAAGATCCTCGAGGTCCAGCTTTTTGGGCCACTTTTCGGGGTAGCTGCCCTTGTGCATCACCAGGAAGTACTGCAGCGCATACAGCACAGCACCTACCGCGATGGACTTGGCCGCGCCGATGAGGTTTTCATGGCTGAAGTAGGGCACCGGCATGTGGTGCGGGTCGGCAGCGCCGAAGAAGGGCTGCGCCAGACGGCCGATGCCGGTCATGAAGGTGTGGGGCAGAAGACCCAGCAGGGGAATCACGCAGGCGCACAGCGCAAGCGCGATGGCCGAGGGCGCGGACATGTACTGCTTCATGCCGTCGAACTCGTCCTGACGGGTGGGGTTCCTTTGCCAGAACAGGCAGATATAGAGCTTGAACATGTAGCACAGCGTCATGCCGCCGGAGATGATGAACACGATCTCGGAGAACTGGTAGAAGCCCGCCGCGTGACCGGCATGCACCAGCTCATGGATGTACTCAAGCAGTCCCTCATGCAGCAGCGACTTCGAAATGTAGCCGCTCCAGCCCGGAATGCCCGCGATGCCAAGCATCGCCATGAGGTAGCAGAAGTGCAGCACGGGCTTTTTGCGTCCGAAGCCGCGCACCTCGTTCAGGCTCAGCGCATGCGCGTTCATGGCCACCACGCCGGCGCAAAGGAACAGCACCAGCTTGAACAGCGAGTGGTTCACCATATGCTGAATGGTGCCGAAGGCCGCGAGGCCGTTTCCGTTGTGGCACAGACCCTGCGTGCCGACGCCCACCATGATGAAGCCGATCTGGCTCAGGGAGGAGCAGGCGAGGGTGCGCTTGAGGTTTGTGGAGAAAATCGCCAGCAGCGCGCCCAGGAACATCGTGATCACACCAAGGGTGAAGATCAGGTTGCCAAAGCCGTCGATACCGGCCATCAGGCGGCAGGTGAGCACCAGCATGCCGAACACGCCCGCCTTGGTGAGCATGCCGGAAAGCAGGGAACTGGCCGGGGCGGGAGCCACCGGGTGCGCCTTGGGCAGCCAGATGTGAATGGGGAACGCACCGGCCTTCGCGCCGAAGCCCACCAGAATGAGGCAGGCAGGCAGCCACAGGCTTTCGTCGTGGCCGGGAAGCGCGGTGAAGGAGGACGTGGCCAGGCCCGCAGGCAGCATCAGGATGCCCATGAGCATGACAAGACCGCCGATGACTGCAATGTAGAGATAGGTTTCCGCCGCGCGCATCGCGCCGTGATCCTCCTCGTGCGCCACCCACGGATAGCTCGCCATGGACATGACCTCGAAGAACAGGAACGCGGTGTAGATAGAGTCGCTCAGGAACAGACCCACCGTTGCGCCCTGCGTGATCAGCGTAAAGAGCGCATAGCGTCCGGGCGCGTGGTCGTGCTTGAGGTAATCGCGGCTGAAGATGGACGTAACCAGCCACATCACGCAGGCGATGGAGGCGTACAGGCCGCGGAAGCCGTCGATGGACATGCGCATGCCCATGCCGACCGCGCCGGGCAGCTCAAGCACGCTGCCCATGCCGGTGAAGGCGGTCAGCAGGATGGCGGCCAGCTCAATGGCCGTAAAGAGCACCATGGCAGCGATGGCCTTGCCCTTTTTTCCTGCAAGGTACGCAAGCGGCGCGCACACAATGGGGAACAGAGCCAGAATCAGAAGCATCATGCGCACCCCCTCAGTGAATGCCGCCAACGACCTGAGCGAGGTAGCCGTTCAGGGGCTGGGACATGAAAATCAGAAGAATCATCACAGCGGTGACCACGCCAAGCGCCGTCTTCATGCGCCAGCCGGGATCGCCCTCGCCCTTTTCGCCGGTCAAAGGCAGCGCGTAGGCGGAAATCGCGGGAACCAGCATGTAGATGGCGGTGAGAACCGCGGAAACCAGCAGCGTGGCAACCGCAGCCACGCCCTGCCAGCCGCCGAAAGCAAGCGCAGCCTCGGCCAGCGCCCACTTGGACTGGAAGCCCACCAGCGGCGGAATGCCGGTCAGCGCAAGGCCTGCGAAGAGATACACGCCCATCACAAAGGGCATTTCGCGGCCCATGCCGCGCAGCTCGTCCATGTACTTGCGGCCCGTGCGGATCATCACCGCGCCCACGCAGCTGAAGAGGGTGATCTTCATCAGCGCATGGTAGACCATGTGCAGAAGGCCGCCCTTGAGGCCTTCGGGCGTGAGGAGCATCGCGCCAAGCAGGACGTAACTCAGGTTACTCATGGTGGAATAGGCCAGACGGCGCTTCATGTGCGTCTCGCGCACAGCCATGGCGCTGCCGTAGAGGATGCTGACCATGGCCAGCACAAGGCACACGCTCTGGGCCCAGGTGCCGCGCACCTGTTCAGCGCCGAAGCAGTAGTACGCCATGCGGATGACCGCAAACACGCCCGCCTTGACCACCGCCACCGCGTGCAGAAGCGCGGTAACCGGCGTAGGCGCAACGCCCGCCGTGGGCAGCCACGAATGCAGCGGGAACACCGCAGCCTTCGCGCCGAAGCCCAAAAAGCCCATGACAAACATCACAAGCACCAGCCACGTCGGAGCCAGCTTCAGCGCCGGAATGCCGCCGGAGATGAAGTTGGAGGTGCCGCTGAAGTGGATGATGGTGGCCAGCGCCATGAAGCCCATCGATGCGCCGCCCAGCATGTAGTACACATACTTGCGTCCGGCATGTACGCCGTGAGGCTTCATGCCGTGCATCACAAGGAACAGGGTTGCAAGCGTGAGAAGCTCGTAGAACACATACAGCGTCATCAGATCCTCGGCGTAGGAAATCGCAAGCGTCACGCCGTAGGAGAGCAGATAAAAGCCGAAGAAGGTGTTTTCGCCGCCCTCGTGCGCCATGTATTCAAAGGCGTACAGGGTTGCAAGCGGCCACAGGAACGCAACCATGCCGCTGAACACGCGGCCCAGACCGTCCAGCTTGAAGCTGATGGACAGACGGGGCGTGAGGTGCAGAAGCGTAATCGCGTGGCTGCCGGGGGTCAGGATGCACCATGCGGCCAGAACGCTGGTCAGAAGCGTTGCCGCCATGGTGAAGATGTGGCGGGAGCGGCTGTTTTCAGGCTTCCACAGCCACAGCACGCCTGCGCCAAGCATCGGCAGAAGAATGGTCAGGAGCAGCATATTCGGGCCTCCTTACAGCACGGCTGCGGCAATCGCAGCCACAGGGCCTTCCACCAGCACCGGGGCAACGCCCAGCACGACGAGCAGAGCCGCCAGCACAAGCAGGGGAATGAGCATTTCCTTGCCGAGCTCGCAGGAGGAGGTATCGCCCTCGTAGTGATGGCCTACGAAGAAGCCGTCAATGCTGATGGGCAGCAGATAGCCGCCGGTGAGCAGCGCAGATACCAGCAGAACCACCGGACCCAGCCAGCTGAAGAGCGCAACGCCGCTTGCAAGCGCACCCTGCGCCAGCTGCCACTTGGAGAAGAAGCCGCACAGCGGAGGCACGCCCACAAGGCTCACGCCGGCCAGCGTGAAGCACCACAGGGTAGCGGGCATGCGCTTGCCGATGCCGCGCAAATCGCGTACGTCGGTCAGATGGGTCTTGAAGATGATGCCGCCCGCGCACAGGAACAGCAGGTTCTTCATGACGCTGTGGAAGTACACATGCAGCATCGCGCCGCGGAAGGCGATTTCGTTGAGCATGAACAGGCCGAAGAGCACGTAGCTGACCTGGGACACGGAGGAGTACGCCAGACGCTTCTTAAGCCCCGTGGTCTTGAAGGCCATCATCGAGCCCATGAACACGGTGATGAGGCTCAAAACGATCAGCGCGGTCTGCGCCCAGGTGCCGCGCAGGAAGTCGGGACCGGCCACGAAGTAGATGAAGCGGATGATGCACAATACGCCGGCCTTGGTGATCACGCCGGACAGTACCGCGCTGGCATGGGCGGGAGCGATGGGGTGAGCGGTGGGCAGCCAGCCGTGCATGGGGAACATACCGGCCTTGGTGCCGAAGCCCACGATGGTGACAAAGAGGATCGCCAGAAGCAGTCCGCCTTCAGCGGTCACAGCGGCAGGGTCCAGCGTGCCGCCGGCCACGAAGTAGGGAGTGGTTGCCTTGGCGGTGAAGTAGAACACGCCCATCAGACCCATCATCGCGCCGGCCACGGAGTACAGCAGGTACTTGATGCCCGCGGCGACGGCTTCCTTGGTGAGGGAATGCAGAACCATCGCAACAGACAAAAGCGTCATCATTTCGAAGAACAGGTACATCGTCACCAGCGTGCCCGAGAAGCACAGGCCCAAAAGCGCGAACTCAGTCAGCAGGTAGAAGGTGTAGTAACGGCGCTGAGCGCCCTCATGGCTCATGTAGCCAAAGGAGAACGCGCCGGAAACCAGCCACATGCCGCTTACGAGAATGGCAAACAGGCGGGCAATGCCGTCAGAGGCCAGCACGATGGGCAGGCTGTCGGTCAGCTGAAACAGGGTCGCGCTGCCGTCGCCGGTGAGGCACAGGCCCACCGTCAGCACGAAGGAAGCGATCAGGGAAAGCAGCACAAAGCGGTCGCGCGCCTTGTCCTCGCGCACGGCGGGCACAAACCAGCACACCGCGGCGCACAGGGCCGGGAAAAACGGAACGAGGATCATAAGCAGAGTCTGCATCTGGATTTCCTCCTTAGTCAAACATGGCAAGTCCGGAGCGGATGGCTTCCACGATGGGGTTGGCGAGCAGGCCGATCAGCAGGTTGGCCGCCACAAAGCCCCACATGGCGCAGGTCGCCAGCGGGCCGCTCTTGTAGCCGGGATCCACAAAGCCCTCGCGCGCCGGGCGGTAGAGGGTGATCACGGTCTTCATCAGGTAGAGAACGTTCAAAAGCGTGGAAATGGCCAGCGCAATCAGCATCACGACCATTTTCCATCCGCCTGCGGTCAGCGCCGCGTCGCTTAAGTAGAGCTTGGCAACAAAGCCGCCCAGCACCGGCACGCCCACAAGGCTCATCGCCGCAATGGTGAAGCATACGCCTGCGGTCGGATGGCGGAAGCCCGCGCCGCGCAGATCTGCAAAGCGCTTCGAATTGCCGCTGACCTCGGAAAGCGCCGAGGACGAAATGAACAGCGCGCTCTTGGCAAAGGAGTGCATCACCATGTGGAAGATGGCCGCCACCATGCCCGCGCGGTTGCCCAGACCCAGACCCGCGTAGATGTAGCCGATCTGCGCAACCGACGAGAAGGCAACCATCCTTCTGAGGTCATGGCTGAAGATGGCGTCCACGCTGCCCATCAGCATGCCCACGATGCCGAAGACGAACATCACGTCCATCGCGGCGCTGCCGGCTACCACCGTCATACCGATGACGCGGCAGAGGATTTTGATCAGCAGGAAGATGTAGGCCTTGGAAATGATGGAGGAAAGCACGGCGCTGGCCGTGGGGGTGGAGTAGCCATAGCTGTCCGGAAGCCAGGTGTGGAACGGATACAGCGCGCTCTTGATGCCCAGACCCACGAAGAACAGTCCGATAATCGTGGTAATCGGCACCGCATATTCGCCGGACTGGCTCATGGCAAACAGCGTGTCGTGGATGTTTTCCATGAGCAGATGGCCGGTTACATTATAGGTGATGGTGATGCCAAGCAGCGTAAGGCCTGAGCCCAGCAGGCTCATGATCATGTAGCGCATGCCGCTGACCAGCGTGCGGCCGTTCTGACGGCTCACAATCAGCGCGCAGGCGCCCAGCGTCATGATTTCGATGAACACGTAGCCGGTGAACAGGTCGTTGGTGTAGAGCATGCTCATCATGGCGGCCAGCACCAGATCCAGCATGACGCAGAAGAGGTTGAGCTTCTTGCCTACCTGCTGATCCATCTTGCGCATGCCGCCAAGCACGGAAAGCAGCATGATCAGGCTGAAGCACACCGCCAGCGTGCTCTCCACCAGCCCGCCGCGCAGCTCATTGCCCCACGGAGCCGGGAAGTGACCCATCATGTAGGTGAAGGAGCGGTGGTCGAACCACAGATCCATGGTCAGCCACAGATTCAGCGCAGCCACGGCCGCCGAAAGCGCCACCGTGAGCCACTTGGCCACCTTGCCGGAAAGCATGGCGCTGGCGACGCCGCACACCATGCACAGCATGATGGAGAAGAAGGGTACGTTCTGCACAAAAGGCATATGCATTTATTCGTCCTCTCCCTTCATGAGCATGGTGATTTTGTCGATGTTGAGGGTGTGATACCTGCGGTAGAGGCGGATGGTGAGCGACAGCATCAGCGCAGATACGCTCACCGACACCACGATGCCCGTAAGCACCAGACCGGAGGGAATGGGGTTGATGTAGTGGGAGGCGCTGGTGATGCCGTCCGCCAGAATGGGAGCGGTGCGGCCTTCAATGTAGCCCACCGAGGTCAGAAACAGGTAGATCGCCGTGTCCATGATGTTGAAGCCGATGATCTTCTTGATCAGATTGCGCTTGACCAGCAGCGTCGTAAAGCCGATGCCGAAGAGAATCACCGCCACAATCTGAGGCATATGCTTCATGAATACGTCCATCACGACATACCTCCTTTGCGGAACAGCGTGTAGAAAGCGTACATCGTGCACATCACGATGAAGCCGACGCAGATGTTCAGCGGCATGATGAAGCCGGAGGACAGGATCGCGCCGGGAACGCCCTTAGGAATGGCCCAGCCGATGTGGTTGGCGCCGGTGAAGAAGGAGTAGCTCTTCAGGCCCGCATACGTCATCAGCGCAAGGAAGGTGACCCAGCGGAAGGTCTTGAAGGTGAAGAGCTTTCCGGCCTTTGCAAAGCCAAAGGCGTTGAGGAAGAGGATGAGGCCCGCGCCCATGACCGCGCCGCCGGAGAAGCCGCCGCCGGGGCTGAGGTGGCCGTTCAAAACCACGTAGAAGCCGTAGAGCAGAATGATGGGCGTAAGCACCTTGGCGGCCAGCTGCAGGATCTCGTCGTTCTTGGGCTCGTAGTGACGGTCGTCCCACTCAGCTTCCAGCATGGCGCGGGTGGGCTTTTCATCCTTGCCGTGGTCGCCCAGCTTCAGAAGAATCAAAACCGAGCAGGCAGCCACGAACAATACCGTGGATTCGCCGAAGGTATCGAAGGCGCGGTAGTCCAGAATCATGCCGGCTACAAAGTTGATTGCGCCGGTTTCCGGAATGCCCTGCTCAATGTAGCGCTGGCTTACCTCGTTGTTGTAGGGATTGTCCGCCGCGCCGAAGGGCGGCAGCGCCACAACCGTTTCGATGAGGAAATAGCTCATGACCACCAGCATGCACAGCGCCAGCAGGCGGTAGAAGCGCTTGAGGAGCTTTCCGCCGCGCGTTTCCGACCACTCGTGCATGTGTTTGTAGTTTTCTTCTTCCTCAAGCGCCAGCGCGTGACGCTTGTCCTCATACTGGCTTTCCAGCCTGGCAAAGCTTTCGGGAGTCATGCCGCCGGTGCGTTCATATTCGCCCGCGATGCTTTCCTCAATTTCCAGATCCAATCCGTCGCCTCCGTAGAACCAGCGGCGAAGGCGCTCATTGATGGTCATGATGATCCTCCTCCTCCGGCTTGATGGCGTGGATTTTCTTGAGCGTTACGAAGAACAGAATGCTCGTTACGCCCGCGCCGACGGCTGCCTCGGTGATGGCAAGGTCGGGCGACTGCAAAAGCATCCAGACAATGGACATCAGGACGCTGTAGGCCATAAAGATGACGATGCTGGCAAGCAGGTTGCGCGTCAGGCACGTAGCAACCGCGCATACCACCAGAAAGCCCAGCACGATCAGCACAAACAGCTCGTTCATTTTTCGATCATCTCCATTTCGGTTTCGGGGTGCTCGTTGAGGGTCATCTCCAGCCTTGCGATCAGGTGGCTGCCGGTGGGGCTGGTGAGCCAGATGAACAAGCCGGTCAGCAGGCACTTGACGATGACCATGGGGTCATTCTGGGAAATGCACATGCCGATGATCAGCAGGAACAGGCCCATAGAGTCGCCCATGGAGGCGGCGTGCATGCGGTTGAGCACATACTTGAAGCGGTACTGCGCGATGACGCCGGTGATCAGCAGAAACAGTCCGGCCAGCACGAGGCCTGCTGTCAGCACAAAGCGAATCCAGTCAAGCATTCTTTTCGGCCTCCTTTTTCTTGTCGCGGTTTTCCAGCGCAATGCCCATATACACCTTGCACAGCACCACCACTGCCAGGAAACCGATGAGCGCGTAGATCAGCGCCACGTCGGCCAGGCTGCCCTGCTCCAGCATCATCACCAGCACCATGATGATGCCGATGGTGATCGTGGAGATCATGTTGATGGACACGATACGGTCGGCAACCTTCGGGCCCTGAATGGCACGGATGAGGCAGAGGAAGTCCAGCACAACCAGCACCACAAAGGTAACTGTATACAGCGTTTGATAAGCGGTATTCAGCATTTCTTTCCACCCTCCTGCATCTGAAGCAGCTGCTTCTGGAACTCGGTGTCCTCAATGCCTTCGGCAAAGCTCTGATCCAGCGCGTGTACGGTCAGCCGGTCGTCCTCGCTCACCACGGAGATGGTGCCGGGTGTAACCGTGATACAGTCCGCCAGAATGGACTTGTAAGCGCCCTTGAGCGGCGTTTTGAACGTAACCAGCTGAGGCTTGATCTCATCCGCTTCGCCGTAGACGATGTTGATGAGCGCCACGTTGGATTTGACGATTTCCGTGACCACCAGCCACAGGTACCGGCCGATCTGCGGGAGCATCCGCACGGCTTTGAGTTCCTTTTTGGGGCTGTAGCCGAGGAATTTGACGCTGAACAGATACACCGCCGCCGACACGACTGCGCCGAAGGCCGCGATCTCCCACGTGAACCGGCCGTTGAAGACGATCCACAGCGCGAAGAATACCAGATACATGGAAAACCCTCCCTTATCAGGCAGTAAATCAGCGTCCCCTCCTGATTGCATTTAATAGGAAGAAACGCTGTGTTATCCAAAGACGATCACATTGTACGCCCGCGGGAGGGAAAAGTCAATATTCGCCACGTTTCGTTATGAATTTGACAGGCTAAAAAAACAGCGTTCCTTCACTTGGGAAGGAACGCTGCTGTTCAGATGCCCGTTTATACGGGGAAAAGAGGATTTTTACTTGGCGTAGTTGGCAGCCTCAGCGCCGGCGATGCGGCCGAAGACCACGATGTCGGACACGGCATTGCCGCCCAGACGGTTGGCACCGTGCACACCGCCGGTGACTTCGCCGGCAGCGTACAGGCCGGGGATGGCAGTGCCCTCAGCGGTGAGGACTTCGGTCTTTTCGTTGATCTTCAGACCGCCCATGGTATGGTGGATGCCGGCGGTAACCTTGATGCCGTAGAAAGGAGCGGTGTCAAGGGGATTGGCGAAGCTGGTGCGGCCGAACTCGGCGTCGGTCTTGGCAGCAACGTTGGCATTCCAAGCGTCCATGGTGGCGGGGAAGTTGGCAGCGTCAACGCCCATGGCGGCGGCCAGCTCTTCGTAGGTGTTGCCGGTCACGGTCAGGCCCTTCTTGATGTAGCCGGCGATAACGCTGGACTTGTCAACCATGGCCTGGTCAACGATCAGCCAGGAGTAGGAACCGGTCTGAGCGATTTCAGCAGCGGACACGACGTCGCGGGTGCCGACTTCGTCGATGAAGCGCTTGCCC